>JAICVE010000419.1 GCA_025935475.1 Nitrospira sp.
AGCAGTTAACTCTTCGGCGTTCAACTGCTCGACGTACCCGGGCGTACCAGGTTGAATGCGCCAGCTTTCGGCCAGCGGTCCGACATCAACCACATCGAAGCCGAACTCGTCGATCAGCTCGGCCACCTGAGTCTTTGCAGCCTCGTGCAGTGACCTGCCCCTTCTGCAAAGGAGTGTCGTCGAGGGTGTTGAACTTGTATGTGGCCTCGTATTGGACGAGCTGACTGCCATCCGGAAAAAAATCATCGTTAGCATCAGCGATGCGGACGACCATCAGGACGCCTGTATGGGTACCTGCTTGCCGCTGTGCCACGTTGACCGGGAGGCCGTTTCCCGGCGTGCTGTCGTCGTAACGCTCAAGCGCAAGATCGTTGGTGAAGACGAAACGATGGCCCACGCCAGGACCATCGTCTGTGTCTGTACCAACGTCTTTGGTGACACGTAAAAGGATTTGGATCGTAGGCATCTTTCAGTATCGAACAGGCCCGCTACTTCCGGCTATCCCCGGCTACCGGAGTAGGTTTCAGCAGGAGACTCCAGCTAGGTCCAGGTCTTGTGCCGCCGACTAACTGGAGTCCCTTCCCCTGCAACGACCCCCGAGGTCCATTCCCGCGCTGAATCGCTAAAAAGTCCAGGTCCTGACGCGATTTATCTCACGCCAACAGGATCTACGCGAAATCTTGCGGTCTCCGTTTGATCGGGCGTGGCCCTCTTCCATCCGTAATCGAACTCATGTTGCAATTGAACATGCGGGATCTCGATCCGAGTCAGTACGGCGAAGCAGATCGACGTGAAGTCAATCCACCGATCGAGGTGGAGTCAGCTACATGGTCCGCTGGCGGCACGCTCGACTGGTGGGTGAAAGAGCGCCAGGAGTGGTTCGGACGCGTACGAGGTAAGGATGGACGTCAACGGTGGGTGAAAGCAGTTGACCTTCGTCCGGCGAAAGATGGTTAGCCGAGTGGAAGAGGTCGACCGCCTACTGCACCCTGAAGGTGAACGCTCCGGCTTTGTTTGTCACCGTGCCGCGAGCTTTCTTGAAGTCGTCGGTTCCGCCGACAATGGCGAACGTCACGCCGCCAGGGATCTTACTGAACTGGATCACGCCTTGGGTATTGATCACGCCCTTGCCCGTAATTGTGTTGCTGGCCTGGAATGACAGCAAGGCATCAAGGTTAGGGACGTTGGAAAATATTCGGATCAATGTGCCATGCAGCACGAATGAGCCGCGCTGATTTCCGTTTTGGTCGAGCAGCGGCCGGTCGACGATGATCAGTCGATCGCCCACTGATCTCTGGAGCGGAGGGCCCATGGCCGGATCGGGTGGAACAAACGTCGCGTCGCCTGGCACCATCTGCTCAAACAGTATGAACGTTGCCATGGGTTGCCTCCACTGCGGACGGTTATGAATCTGTCCAGTGTCGAAGAATTCGAGCGATGTTGAGAAGATCGACGATCACACTCCGGACGACCCGGCCCGTCCCAGCTCGACTCAAGGCCCTTCCTCGCGTACGTGATTCAAATGAGCGTCAGAAGTGGATCGAAGCTGCTGATCTTCACCCAGATAAAAGCAGATGACCGTGACTTGCCGTTGTCATTCATCGTTAGCTGCGCGTTCACCTGCTGCCGAAACAGACTGATCGAGTGGATCATCTCGCCGCTGCACTTGCCTACGCCACGCAGGGTTTCGCAGCCTTTCCACTCGCGCCCCGCTCGAAGCAACCGTTGATCTCCGCTGCCAATGGCGGTCGCGGACTGTACGACGCGACAACGGATCTCGACATGATCAAGTCGTGGTGGACGAGACACCCGCGCGCCAACATCGGTCTACGAACAGGCGTCAGCTTCGACGTCATTGATCTTGATGGCGAGGCTGCAGTCGATGCGTTAGAGCAGGCCAGAGATGGCAGAGAACGGATCTCCGGGCCAGTCGTGGCGACGGCGAAGGGGTTCCACTACTTCGTTCAGCCCACCGGTCTCGGCAACCGCGCCGGCGTGCTCCCTGGCGTCGACTTTCGGGGAGCGGGCGGGTACGTGGCGGCCCCGCCCTCGGTCCATCCGTCAGGCGTTCGGTACCGCTGGATCATTCAGGACCCGCTTCGGCCGGCGCCATCATGGCTGGTCGAACTGATCGGGCCTCGACAGGAACAAACTGTCAACAGCTGTAAAGAATCGCGAGTAAACCACAGCACCAAGCGAGACAGTGCTCGGGTCTTGCCGACCGAGTGCGCAGCCATGACGACCGTGTTGTCGTGGTGGACGACGTTCTCCACCATCTCCACCTGGCCGGACCACAGCTCCTCACCGAGGACGTCACGCACGTAGCCGGCGGGATCGCGGACGTACGGGTTCTCCGGTGGGTCGAGCAGATCGGCGAAAACGGACCAAGCGGCGGATGAGGTCGAAGTCAAGCCGCGCCAGTCTGTCTCAAGCCGTAGGCCTCTAGCCGCGCATCCTTACCGTCGTTAGGGTGGGCAACAACTGATCGGTCGATCGAGCTCGGCTGGCTTCGTACACCAGTTCTCAGCTCAGAGAACGGAAGCCTGCGATGAACAACGTGAACGAGCTACATAAGGCACTCGCCAGAGTCGTTGTCGCCGATCGGGAACTTTCTGAGGTCTTGACGGAGATCACTGGGATCGCTCGTCGGGCAATGCCCAGCGTGGAAGCAGCTTCTGTCACGTTGATCCGGGAAGACAAGCCGTTCACGGCCGCCTATGACGGGCAGATGGCTCTGGATGCCGACGAAATGCAATACGAGCGCGGGTACGGACCTTGTGTAGATGCCGGCAGGGCCGGCCAAATGTTCCTTGTCGACG
>JAICVE010000173.1 GCA_025935475.1 Nitrospira sp.
AAATGCTGGTTTCGATACAAGCCCCGCCATGCCACGCCGGCCTTGCCTCGCTGCTGGGGACCTCGCCTATCATGTCTTGAATCGGCGTGTCGGCCGACTCGGGTTGTTCGAGAAGCCGACGTCTAAGGAGGGCATCGTGCTCGATCACATCTTCCTGACGGTCGGCGACATCGAACGCTCGATCGCCTTCTACAGTGCCACCCTGCAGCCGCTCCGCATCACGCAGCGCTTAGATTACGATGGGAAGGACGGCCCTCCCGGCCATCCGGACCTCAAGGGCTTCGGGGCACAGGGGCGCATGTTCTTCTGGCTCAGGGCGGGCCAGCCTTCGCCGGGGGCGGTTCACATCGGGTTCGTCGCCGACTCTGAGGAAATGGTCGATGCCGCGCACGCCGCCGCCATCGCTGCGGGCGGTCGCCAGATACATCCGCCGGGTCCGCAGTTTCACTACGATCCCCGTTACTATGCGGCGCAGGTCGCAGATCCTGACGGTTACTCCCTCGAGTTTGTCTTCAAGAGCTGGCAACACTCAAGCACTTAGAAAAGCAGCCTGTCCCCTTTTTATTATCCCTTTTCTTATCCCGCTCAACTCGCGCTCATCGCACCTCACACCGCGATAGACCCATCTACGACCCACCGCCCCACATGAGCTGGCAATACGTGCTACGTGCCGCCGCTAATTTCATTCACTTATTCAAATACAGGAATGTGCGCCAGGAACACATGGTTTGTGGTGGGAGGCGAACGTATTGAACACTGCATAACCACTCGTGAACGGTTGACTCAACTCTGTTTCGGTAATACCACACGGCGCTGCCATGCTCCTTTCCACATCCTTCACAGAAACGTTCTAGGTTCATGTGACTCCTTTCTCAACGGCCTTGAAGCGGACATGAAGTAGATGCCGAGACTGAAGGGGAGGATCGGGAGGGATAATCGAGAAGTGCTTTTAAGATCACAGCGCTCGGCGACGTCCCAAGAGTCCTCCAGATGCGGCCGAATCGAAGATGGTTGTGCGTGCCCGACTTGGTTCAGGAAGGACGGCAAGCTTTCGGTGATGGAGGATTAGCGGGTCGATCCACTCTCCGCAGACAATGCAATGCAGCGCGTGCAATGGTACTCCCACTTCCTCCAGAACATCCTGAAGCAGGACCCCACCACAGCGGCGGCACTTCTGCATAGAACTGCTCTTAGCATAACCGTGGGATTCGCGCTAGCGGACGTGCCCATCAATGTGGTTAAAGTTTTGTTAATTTCTGACTTGAGGACCTGCAGACAACAGAATAAGGCGGGAACCATTTCATGCGCGTGGCGGCCAAACTTGTGCGCTTTCGCAGAGTTGACATTGACCTTTTGCTCCCATTGACTCTCTTCCATCGATAACAGTAACTTTTTCTGGTGGAAGGTTTGTCATGAACGCGGTGTTCCGCTCTGGCACAATGAATGATGCGACGGCCTGTGGCACAATCTGCTACGAGGCGTTCAAAGCCATCGCCCAACAGCACAATTTCCCCCCTGACATTCCCTCTGCAGAGTTCGCCATTGGATTGCTGTCACGAGTGCTGTCACGGACTGACGTGTACTCTGTGGTCGCGGAGATGGATCATCGCGTCATCGGTAGCAACTTTCTGTGGGAGGGCGATACGATTGCAAGCATTGGACCAATTACCGTTATCCCTGATGCTCAAAACAGCTCCGTGGGACGCCAGTTGATGGAGCGTGTCCTAGGGCGAGCCCGCACCCGGCGGCATGTCGGCGTGCGCCTCGTCCAGTCGGCCTATCATAATCGCTCGCTTTCCCTGTACACCAAGCTGGGATTCCATGCCCGTGAACCGCTGACCGTCTTACAGGGGCAGCCACTGAAATTACAGCACCCTGGCTGTCACGTACGGCCCGCCACCAACGCTGATCTTGATGCGTGCAATGCACTCTGTTTGAGCATTCACGGACACGATCGGCAAGGAGAACTTGTGCACGCTATCGCCGATGGAACGGCAACAGTCGTCGAGCACTTTGGCCAGATCACGGCCTATGCCACGAACATCGGATTCTTCTCTCATGCGATCGCACGGACGAATGAAGACCTCAAGGCGTTGATCGGTGCTGCACCTGAGTTCGCCGGCCCGGGTTTCTTGTTGCCGACGAGAAATGCGGAATTGTTGCGATGGTCTCTGACGCATGGTCTGCGGGTGATTCAGCCCATGACTCTCATGAGCCTAGGGCTTTATCAAAAGCCCGCTGGCGCATATCTCCCATCCGTGTTGTATTAAAAGCCTGAAAGAACCTGTACCTGAAGAGAAAAAGAGACAGGCTACTTTCTAAGTGCTTGAGGATTTAGCAGACGGTGTAAGGATTTCGCGGCGTGTGGCGGACGGTTGCCCCTAGCCATTGCTTTTCGGCATTGCGGCAATAAAGGAGTCGGCTTCTTGAATCGACGCGTTCAGATCCTTAATGAGTGAATTAATGTTCCCTTCGACGGAAACCAATTCGCCTTTTAATGACGCAATGGCTTGAGCGTTGAGGTTATGCTTCAAAAAAAGAACCTGGTCTTTGAACTTTGCCAATACCGGATCCATTTTAGCTTCCGCCCGTTTCATGGCTTTAATCAATTGCGCATACTGCGCGCGCGTCTGCGTCAACTGCTCTTGGCTCTTCTTACGCAAGGTGGAGCTGGAATACTCCTTAAGTTCGGCATTCCACTCCGTAAATAACGCTTCAGAGACGTCTTCCACGGACGCGACTCGCTTTCGAACCGAATTCGCTTTGTCTTCGCTCCTCTCGTATTCTTTATTCAGCGCCTCGTACTTCTCTTGCAATTCGCCGCCTTGGATATCCAAAGTCTTGGTGAAGCGGTCGAGAGCCGATTTGAATTGTTCTTTGGCTTCCTGTTGGGCGTCACGGGCTTTTTCTACATCGCGGACTAGTAAGTCGCGCTTGTGATAGCCAAACTGTTCCATCGTTTCATAGTAGGCGGTCTGGCAACTCAATCCGCTGACAGCGAACAGGACAATCGCCGTTGTTTGGAGAAAGGAGCGTCTGGGGATCTGTGAAGGACAAGCCTGAAGATGAGTCGTGTATCCTGTGCTACGGTTTATAGTCATCGAGGGCACCGTATCACAACCCTAGAGGCCTTATAGCTAGCACTTTCCCTTAGACATCGATCTCGCTACCTTCTATTTGAACCATCTCGCAGCCTATTGGCTACTTCCTATCTATCTTTCTGTTTCAATAGACCCGTCGTAAAGCCTTTTCGGCATTAATGGACCACATGTTGACAGCCATATGCCACAGTCCCACAATCACCGATCTGAGAAAGCTCAGATGATTGGGAGGTCTGCCATGAATGATGCGATGCGGAGTCGTATAGAGGCGCAAGGGTTTCTTGGGCTGGATGACCGGATGATTGGTCGCCTCAACTACTGGCTGCGTCTGTCGCCTGCGATTTGTATGATTTGGGCGGCGATTGGCACAGCGCTTGAATCCGCTCCGGTGCTCTGGGCATTGGCTCCATTCGCCCTATTAGGGGTGTTGCTACCCGGCCATCCCTTCGATCTCCTTTACAGATTCGGAGTACAACCATTGACGAGCGGGCCACCTATTCCACCCAATCCACTTCCGCGAAGGTTTGCCTGTCTACTCGCTACGGTCATGATTGTGACAGCCGCATGGAGTTTTCAATCAGGACGGACGTTGTCCGGTCAGATCCTTGGCTGGGCATTGGTTAGCGCAGCGTTTGTGAACGTTAGCACGGGATTCTGTATTCCTTCCTTTCTCTATGGGCTTATTTTCGGAAAGCCCACAGCCTGCAACGTCAGATAGCGCTGGGGCGTGAGTGTTTTCCAATTTCACTCCCCTATATTTGGTTCCGTGAAAACAAAACAATGGCGGAACGAAATAAGAAAGCCGTGGCAGGAACTATTTCACGGCGCATGGCGGCTGGTTCTGTATTTTTTCAACTCACATTCTCATCCCCAGGCCTCGATAGACCAGACCATATGACAAGAGGTACAATCTCCATGTGCTGTGATTCTTTGCCGGAGCGCAATGACCACCAAGCGCTACACCACAATGGCGGAGGCTGTTGAAGACCTCAAGCAGAGAGGGTTCACTGCCAACTTTGAATTCCTGAATCAGGCATTCCGCGACGTGGACACCGGAAAGGTCTATCAAGCTGATGAATTGACAATCGTGGAGCACTACCGGTTCGAGGGAGCAAGCGATCCCGATGATATGTCCGTTGTCTATGCGATAGAGAGCGCTGGCGGACCTAAAGGCGTTATTGCTGATGCCTTCGGTACCTATGCGAATCCAGGCCTCGGCCGTTTTCTCGATAGAGTGTCCATCCACGAAGAGCAATGAAACAGTGTCGCGAACCATATCGCGGCGCGTGACAGGCCGGCGCGCTTTCTGACCTTCCCCATCGCTCCCCTATCGTTGTTTACACTGGTAAATGCGACTCTGATTTGGAAGACCCATCGAGGCGTACAACCGTTTTTGAATCAGGACCCAGGAGCATTCTCCAAAAGAGGGATGCAATCAACATGAGAATAATGATAGCGGGAATCGAGGCTAACGCCCATTTCACCATGAAAATGACCATAGACAAGAAAGGCATGTGAATGTCTGTCACAATGACATTGCGGCTGCTTCCTTCATCAGACATGACGGCACCTCCACTGTGATTGTTGGGAATACCATCACACACTATAGAAGAAATGAGACGGTGACTGGAACCATTTCGCGACGCGTGGGGGGATTTCTATCTGCGGTGCATTGGTGGAGTGTTCAAGGTGACAGCAAGTGGTACAGCAACCCAACGAGTGCCAAAACGATGAGAGTGCCGATCCACCATCGACTGTAACTCTCTTGAGTGCAGTTTTCTGGCGAAAGGGAGTTAAGTTCTACGAGAGCAAGAAGATCCCGAAACTTCTCTTACTTACGTGCGGGCGGCACGAACATCGGTCGTTCTCGGACAACAAGTATGGCCGAAGGCAATGGTGCCAGGAACCATTTCGCGGCGGGTGGCAAGCCAAACCTTGCTTCCGGGTTTATCGACTATATAGTGCCTCTGCCTTGGCGTAGAGCAGAGCCGGCGCTTCTGAGTAGTATAGAAAGAGAGCGGGACAGAGCCAGCCCTCTGCGTTGTTATCAGTCCACCGGTACCAGGTTCCCTCGTATTCTGCTCGCACCTTCTCCAACTCAACTTGATAGCCCGGAAACGGCGCTGAGGAAAACAAAAGCCGGAACCCAGTCTCGGCGTTGGGAATATCCGCCACCATTACATCGATCATCTCGGGGATGCCGGACACGAACGGTTCTTGCGAGAGTCCTACCCGTGGATCGTCAAAGACCCAGGTGGAAGCATGCCGGTAAGGAACGATGACATGGATGGCATTCGCCAATGACATACCTCTCAGGTAAGTATGACTTTATCCGACAAGAAAACATAGCTGCGGAAAAGGTGCGCCCGGAACCATTTCGCGTCGCGTGACGGGGTCGCGGCACTACTGTCCTGTATTCTCGATAGAACCTGCCCGCGAGGAGACGTAGAATGCGGCGGTCGATATGGGAAGCCGACGAAGAAGCACGATTTCTCTGGTCGCCTTTTGCACAATCTTTGCGGCACTGGGTGCAGCAACACACTCCTACCGCGCGGATATTCAGGAAGCTCGCCATCGCGTATCGCACGGCAGTCTGATCGCCCAAACAACGTGCGGGCCACTTGAATACGCCGTTGCCGGCAACGGTCCACCAGTGCTCGTTGTGCACGGCGCCGGCGGCGGCTTCGATCAAGGCCTGGAATTCGGTACGCCGCTGATTCAGAAGGGATTCCGAATTATTGCGATGTCGCGCTTCGGCTATCTGCGTACGCCGCTACCGGAAAATGCTTCAGCGGAAGCGCAGGCCGACGCGCATGCCTGTCTCTTGGACGCCCTCGGTATCGAACGCGTCGCGGTTGTCGGCGGCTCCGCCGGTGCGCCGTCTTCTGTGCAGTTTGCCCTCCGACATCCACGAAGGATCACAGCGCTCGTCTTGCTGGTCCCGGCTCTGTACGTGCCACGACCCGGCAATGCACCGCCGGTACAGACGCCTCCTGGCATGCAGCTCGTCATGGAAACGGCGTTGAGGTCAGATTTCATGTTTTGGGTGATGAGCAAGATGGCCCGCAACACAGCCGTTCGCATCATTTTGGCGACGCCCCCTAGTGTGGTGGAGGAT
>JAICVE010000165.1 GCA_025935475.1 Nitrospira sp.
AGCCGCCAGGTCGCCTGCCACACCATGCAAATAGGTCGCAGCACAGGCTGCTTCCCAGGATGGAACGCCTTGTGCGAGGAGGCCGACGAGCATTCCGGTGAGCACATCTCCCGTTCCCGCCGTGGCCATTCCTGGGTTGCCCGTCGGGCAGACCATGAGCAGGCCATCGGGTCTTGCGACCACCGTCCGGGCGCCCTTCAGGACGACAAAGACGCCTCGTTCTCGGGCAAAACGTCTGGCCGTGCCGAGGCGGTCGGCATTGACGCTTTGTGACGTCGCGCCGACTTCCAAACGTGCCATCTCGCCGGGGTGTGGCGTCAGGATGGGTGGCGTCTTGCATTCGGTCAGCAAGGACGCGCGACTCGCCAAGGCATTGAGGGCATCGGCGTCGAGCACCGACGGGCGGTCAAGATGTTTCATCAACGACTGCACCACCTCGACCGTTTCCGGATTGGTCGACAGCCCCGGACCAATGGCCACTGCCGTTCTCGATTGGATGAAGCCGAGAATCCGGTCAAACCCGGCGCGACCGAGCGTGCGGGCCTTGGTGTCGGGAAGAGGCACCGTCATGACCTCGAGTAGTTTGGCCTCGAGAATGTCGTTGACGCTGGCCGGCACGCCGACGGTCACCAAGCCGGCGCCTATCCGAAGCGCCGCCTTCGCGGCGAGGGCGGCAGCTCCGGTTTTGCCTGCCGAGCCCGCAAGAATTCCCGCATGACCATACGTTCCTTTGTGAGAGGACGCTGTGCGCGGAGGCAGAGCCGCTTTGACAAAATCTTCGGTGATCAAGAAGGTTCGGCCATCGATCTCATTCACATAGGCCGCCGGAATCCCGATATCGACAACATGGATGACGCCGGCGTGATCAATGCCGGCACCCACGTAGAGCCCGAGTTTGGGCAGACCGAACGTCACCGTCGCCGAGGCTCGGACGGCGCATCCCAGCAACGCTCCGTCGTCTGCATGGATGCCCGACGGCATATCGACGGAGACAATGGGACCGCCGGCCTCGTTCATCAAACGGATGGCCTCTCGATACGGGCCAATGACGGGCGTCGAAAGGCCCGTGCCAAGGAGTGCATCAACGATGAGTTCACTGTCGGCGAGAAGCGCTTCCGTCTGTTCGGGAGATCTGAAGAACTTAGTCGCCGAAGTGCCTCCGACTCGGAGCCAGCGGCGATACATGGCTTTGGCATCCCGGCTCAAATCCGCAGCCGGTGCCACTAACAGCACGGTGACGCGCGCTCGATGCTGACGCAACAGCCTGGCGACTACCAATCCGTCGCCGCCGTTGTTGCCCTTGCCGCAGACAATTGTGACGCGTTTGCCGGCAAGCGGACCGAACCGGTCCCGGATAAAATCCGCGGTTCCAGATCCGGCACGCTCCATCAGCGTCAGACTCGGCACCCGAGTTTCCGTAATGGTGCGCCGGTCTAGAGCCTGCATCTGCGTTGCCGTCACGATCTTCATTCTGCGGCTCGTCCGGTCACTCGCAGCCTAGGAGAGGGGGGCTGGATCTAGTTGAGCAGGGCTTTCATCTCACGGACAGCCTGATCGAGGCCGACAAGGACGGCACGTGCGATGATGCTGTGCCCGATATTGTATTCCACGATCTCGGGGATATGGGTTAAGCGCTTGACGTTTTGGTAGTTCAATCCATGGCCGGCATTGACGCCCATTCCCAGCTTGTATGCCAGTTTCGCCGCCTGCGTGATCGCTTCGAACTCGGTATCCGCTTCCTTTGATCGCTTCGCGTTGGCATATCGGCCTGTATGGAGCTCGACGAAGTCTGCGGAGATTTTGTGCGCGGCCCTGATATGGCCGAGGTCCGGCTCGATGAACAGACTCACGGGAATTCCTGCGTCATGCAGCATCCCGATGACCTGCTGGAGGCGGTCTTTATGGGCGGGGACGTCGAGCCCGCCCTCCGTCGTGAGTTCCTGGCGCTTTTCCGGGACAAGTGTGACCAGATCCGGCTTGATTGTCAGTGCGATCTTAGCCATCGTCTCGTCCGCCGCCATTTCCATGTCGAGCTTCGTCCGGATCAGTTCGCGGAGCAGGCGAAGGTCGCGGTCCTGGATGTGCCGGCGATCCTCCCGCAGATGCACGACGATGCCGTCTGCGCCGGCCAACTCGACCAACACCGCCGCGGCGAGAGGGTCCGGATCGTTTCCGCCACGCGCTTGCCGCAGTGTAGCGACGTGATCGACATTTACACCGAGTCGGGCCACAAAGAACCTCCGGTTGATTCTGGCGACGGGGGGTCGAGAGTGAACGAAGATCGTGCGGACGCCGCTGTTGTAACAGAAAGCCGTTGAAAGGGGCAAGGCTAGGACAGCGGTTGATCGGCGAGCGAACTCGGGAGTTCCCGGTGAATCAATGTCCGTGCGGAACCCCACAGAATCACAAGATAATTTGACTCCGCCGCATGCACGCAATTAGAATAAGCCTCCATCGCACCTGTGAGGGCGATTTCTTCCTCCCCGCTTGAAGAGTTCGACAGCAAACGGCCATGGGATTGTCAGATAATTTTTACCGACTGAAGCGGCTCCCCCCGTACGTCTTCGCCCAAGTCCAAAGCCTCAAGCTGGAAGCCCGGCATCGAGGCGAGGACATCATCGATTTTGGAATGGGCAACCCAGATCAGCCAACCCCCAACCACATCGTCGAGAAGATGATTGAAGCCGCTCGCAAGGGCAGAAATCACCGCTATTCGGCCTCACGAGGCATTACCAAGCTGCGCCACGCGATCGCCGCATGGTACCGGCGCAACTACGATGTGGACCTCGATCCGGAAACCGAAGCCATTGTGACGATCGGTTCCAAGGAAGGGCTGGCGCATCTGTCCCTGGCGATGATCGGCCCTGGCGATGTCGTGCTCACGCCCACGCCGACCTATCCCATTCACATGTACAGCTTCGTCATCGCAGGCGGAGAAGTCCGAGGCATCGAGTTGCGGCCGGACAGTGATTTTTTCGATGACCTCCAGCGAGTGTACCGGCAGACGTTCCCGCGGCCAAAAATTTTAGTCATCAATTTTCCGCACAATCCGACGACGGCCATTGTCGATCTCGAGTTCTTCAAAAAAATCGTGGCCTTCGCCAAAGAGCACCATGTCATCGTGATCCACGACCTGGCGTATGCCGACTTGGTGTTCGACGGGTATCGGGCACCGAGCTTTCTCCAAGTGCCGGGGGCGAAAGATATCGGCGTGGAGTTCTACACATTGTCCAAGGCCTACAATATGCCGGGCTGGCGGGTCGGTTTCTGCGTCGGGAACCGTGAAGTAGTGGGCGCACTGGCCAAGATCAAAAGCTACCTCGATTACGGCATCTTTCAACCTCTGCAGATCGCCAGCGTCATCGCGCTCAACGGGCCACAAGATTGTGTCAAGGAAACGGTCCAGCGCTATCAAAAGCGCCGCGATGTGCTCGTGGGTGGGCTGAATCGTATCGGATGGAATGTCAACAAACCACTGGCTACGATGTTCGTGTGGGCCAGGATTCCGTTGCCCTATCGGCATATGGGCTCTCTCGAGTTTTCCAAGCTGCTCTTGCGAGACGCCAAAGTCGCCGTCTCCCCTGGCATCGGGTTTGGTGAGGGCGGCGACGAGTATGTACGCTTTGCGCTGGTTGAAAATGAGCACCGGACGCGCCAGGCTGTTCGCGGAATTAGGAAAACCTTGAAGCTTGAAGGGGAAGAAGAATGATTTCGCGTGTCGGCGTCGGCCTGATCGGCTTCGGCACGGTCGGCAGCGGCGTTGTGAAGATTCTGTTGGAGAACGCCGGATTGATCCGACGCCGCGTGGGCGTGCCGATCGAGCTTGTGCGGGTCGCCGATCTCGACGTCACCCGAGATCGGGGAATCACCTTGCCCCCAGGGGTTCTTGTCAATGACGCCAAGCAGGTCCTATCGGACCCTAACGTTGACATCGTGGTGGAACTCGTCGGTGGGTATGATTTTGCCAAACGCCTGATCCTCGATGCCATCGCGGCCGGGAAAACGGTCGTGACGGCGAACAAAGCGTTGCTGGCGCTCCATGGCGAGGAAATTTTTGCCGCGGCGTCCCGCAAGGGTATCGATCTCGGATTTGAAGCAAGCGTGGGTGGAGGCATTCCCGTCATCCACGCCCTCAAAGAAGGGCTAGCCGCCAATTCGATCCAGTCCATTTACGGAATCATCAACGGGACCTCGAACTATATCCTTTCGCGGATGACCAATGAAGGGAAGGGATTCGCCGAGACGCTTGTCGAGGCGCAGAAGGCCGGCTATGCCGAAGCTGATCCCACGTTCGATGTGGCCGGGACCGACAGTGCCCACAAGCTGGCCATTCTGGTGAATCTGGGATTCGGCACGCCGGTCAATTTCAAGGACCTGTACACCGAAGGCATTACCCACATCACCGAGCATGACATGGCCTATGCGAGAGAGTTTGATTACACCATCAAGCTGTTGGGCATTGCGAAGCTCGTCGAGGGTGATGTGGAAGCACGCGTCCATCCGACGATGCTGGGGGCCGAGTCGCCACTGGCGAAAATCGAGGGCGTGTATAACGCCATTCAATTGATCGGCGACGCGGTCGGCGACGTCGTCCTGAGCGGACGGGGCGCCGGCGATCTGGCGGCAGGCAGCGCAGTGGTCAGCGACATCATCGCCGGTGCCCGCAATCTTCTCAAGGGCGGAGCGGGTCGCGTGCCTCCTGCCTCATTCCAGCCGGGGGAGCGGCGTCCCCTGCGCTTGCGGCCGATGGAAGAAATACGCTCCTTGTACTACTTACGCTTTATGGTCACTGATCGTCCGGGAGTGTTGGCGCAGATCGCGGGTGAACTTGGACGCTACGGCATCAGTATTTCGTCCATGCTGCAAAAAGGGAGGCGCGAAGGACAGACCGTCCCGATCGTCATCAAGACCCATACGGCGAGAGAGCGTGATGTTCAAACGGCGCTCAGCCAGATCAATCGCATGTCCTTTATGTCCGAGCCGACCACCCTCATCCGGATCGAGGGCAAGGACGAGTAAGGTCATGAATCGCTGGCGCGGCGTCATCGAAGAGTATCGAAAGTTTCTCCCGGTCAGCGAGAGCACGCCAGTCATCACGCTGGGGGAAGGCAATACTCCGCTGATTCGCGCGGCCAGACTCGCCAAGAAAATCGCTCCCGGCATCGACCTGTATTTGAAATTCGAGGGCGCCAATCCCACAGGGTCGTTCAAGGACCGTGGGATGACCATGGCGATGTCAAAGGCCGTCGAAAACGGCGCACGAGCGGTGATGTGTGCGTCCACCGGCAATACCTCCGCGGCAGCGGCGGCCTATGGCGCCCGCGCCGGGCTGCCCGTCTATGTGCTGATCCCCGCCGGCAAGATCGCGATGGGGAAGCTGTCGCAAGCGATGATGCACCAGGCCACAGTCATTCAAATCGATGGAAACTTCGACCAAGCGCTCTCGATCGTGAAAACCCTGTCCACTGAGCATCACATCGAGCTCGTCAATTCCATCAATCCCTTCCGCATTGAAGGGCAGAAAACCGCGGCGATGGAAGTATGTGATCAATTGGGCGATGCACCAGCGGTGCATGTGCTGCCCGTAGGCAACGCCGGCAACATTACTGCCTATTGGAAGGGGTATAAGGAGTACCGCGGGGCCAATCAAACGACGCGGTTGCCCCGTATGATGGGCTTCCAGGCCGCCGGCGCGGCGCCAATCGTCCTCGGTCGTGTGGTGGAAGATCCACAAACCGTTGCGACGGCGATTCGGATCGGCAATCCCGCCAGCTGGCAGGCGGCTGTTGACGCGATGAAAGAGTCCTCCGGGGCGATCGACTCCGTCACCGACGAGGAAATTCTCCAGGCCTATGTGGCCGTGGCCGGTACGGAAGGCGTGTTCTGTGAACCGGCATCGGCGGCCTCGGTGGCAGGGGTGATGAAACTGAGCCGTCAAGGCGGTTTACGCGAGGGTGAAACGGTGGTGTGCACTCTGACAGGCCATGGATTGAAGGACGCCGACACGGCAATCGGCGTCTCGGTCAAACCCAAAACGGTCAAGGCAACAACGGAGGAAGTGGCGCGTCTGCTGAAGATCTAAAGGGAAGATGCGAGTGTACCGTCGATGAAATATGTGATTCTGCACGCGGAGGGAATGTCGGATCATCCCCGCCAGGAACTAGCCGGCAAGACGCCCCTTCAAGCCGCTTGCACCCCCCAGCTTGATCGATTGGCTCAACAAAGCGAACTCGGCTTGCTCACGGTCGCGCTGGACAACGGGCGTCATGGCAGCGGTCTCACCGGCACATCAATCCTCGGGTATGAACCCAAGAAGTATTATCAAGGTCCTGGGCCGTTGGAGGCCGCCAGCTTAGGTGTGACGGTCGGCGAACACGATGTCGTGTACCGGTGCACGATGGTCACCCTCA
>JAICVE010000134.1 GCA_025935475.1 Nitrospira sp.
ATGCACCGATTGGTAGTCCAAACCGGAGCGCTTCATCGCCGCGATGTATCGGTCGGCCATTTCCGGAAGGGGGTTGACTTCCTGAAGAAGCATGACGTCGGGCTGAATAAGAGAGAGTTGCCGAAATTGGAGGTCGAGCCTCGCCTGCCGGACCTCCTGCGATTCGCTCGCCGTGACTGTCATCCCGCTTGGCTCAAGTCCGTGCAGCGTGTTGTATGTCAGCAGCTTGATTCGCGGCATCGGCGTGCCAGTCGGCTCTCGAAAGGCTTCATGGGTCGGTCCCATGCAGCCGACAGCGAGGATTGCCGCCAGGAGCGAAAGACACAGCCGCGGTTGTGCGAGACGGGCACTGTGGAAACCAATCTTCACCATGACATCATGTCTCTAAAACACCTGTGACCGGATCGCCAAATACTCGGTGTCCGGAAGCAACAACCAGTTGATGATGCGCTTCACCCCGAGGGTGGAGGCCACGGCATGTTCCGCACGTGTCTTTTCCTCGCTCCCTGACACGACACCGAGCAAGATCGCACGATCGTCCAGGATTTCGACGTGCACGCGAGTGTCCACGACGCCAGGGGTGCGTGCAAGGGCCGCCTCGACTTGCGCCTTCAATTCGGCGTCCGATGAGCCTTTTCGAACGGAGTCGAAGGTCGAAGGCCGTTTGACCGGAAGGAATGCGTTGAGGGATCGAAGCCCTTCGACCTTGCTCGCAGCCTGATAAACGGCTTCCGCCTGCTCGGGGCTCTGCACATGACCGATGACATATCCGTGATCCATGATGACGTAGCTCATCAGCTCGAGACCGGCGAATGCAGGTTCTGCAAGGAGAGCTTCTTGCAGGCGGCGCTGGTGTCGATAGTCGTCCGCCAGGGTCAGAGAGCTGAGTCCCGTCTCCGCGGCATCCACTACGGTTCTATATTTCTCGCCGCCGCATCCCTCGCAGAGTAGGACAACGGCGATCCCAAGACCCATGAAGAGAAAGACTCTGTGCGGTGTAGACGTGAGCATGCGCGTGACTCCTAGCGACAAGACCATCTTCGTTCAAGCGTCGGGCTCTGTTCAAGATCCCCCGATTGAGACGTTCTACGATCTTTGCTCACTGCACTTTGGTAAATTCACCGTGATATCGCTCTCCCGTGAAGTGATTGGTCGATTCGACCAGCATCACCGTTTTACCCTTATGGTCGTATAACGTAAATTTGACCGCGCGCTTTTCTGTGTCTCCGACCAATCGACCGTCGCGGGGTTCGAGATCTCCGGACCCGACACCCGTTGTGGTAGCAGTTTGACCCGCAAACAGATAGGTGCTGTTAGCCCGAATCATGAGACGAACCGAGCCTCCAGGGAGCGTCGCATGATCCTTCTTCACCAGCCCTTCCCATTCGCCAACAACCATCCCAATTTCGGTGATCGGCACTAACTTCCAGGATGCGTCCTGTTGAGGCGACCCTCCTGCGCATCCGGCGCATACACCTACCACCAACGCGCAGATCGTGAATCGCAGCCACTTCGCCTCTTTATTTTTTGAGGCCATTCGTACCATCCCTGTGGCAGCATCGTGAAGTGCCTTGTGAGAATGGCGGACTAGTGTACCCATGAGCCTCTGGTCGTCGTAACTGTCAAAAATGACAGTTGACAAGTCCTCTTCAAAGACACCGCTCTCCTCTCCTTCCGCCTCTGGAGAGAGGCAGTCCTATACCCATTCGGTCATGCACTACCAGCCGCGTGAGAGTAGATCTGCACATTGCAGGAGAGATATTGGCTGTACGATAATGAAAGAGTTCCAACGGATACACACCTATGCGCATTTCGCGACGAACCATTCTGAAAGCCACCGGCGTTGGCGCCCTCTTGGGCATGACCGGCGGCTGTGACGCCGTCGGGGGAGTCTTCGGTCGCATGTTTGCGGTTCCGCCCCGCGAAACGACTTACTTCACGACGAATTCAAAGTTCTACGTCGTGAATTACGCCGACAGCGTCGTCTCAGTGTCCCGTGAGGTCAACATCGAACAATGGAAGTTGACCGTCAAAGGTGAAGTGAAAACGCCGATGTCCCTGGGCTGGCGAGACATCCTGAACCGGGACTCATATGACCAGGTGTCCACACTCATGTGCATCGATACCTTACCAGGCGGCGACAGCCTGGGGAACGCCACCTGGCGCGGCATCTCCCTCAAACAACTGCTACAAGATTCGGGCGTGGACGAGGAAACAGCGCGCGACGTCGTGTTTCGTGGGATCGACGGGTATGACGACAGCATCCCGTTCACACGAGCGATGCAGGACGACGTGATGCTCGCCTTTTTAATGAACGGAGAGAAGTTACCGAAGGAACACGGATTTCCCCTCCGGCTCCTCGTGCCAGGGCTGTACGGGATCAAGAACGTTAAATGGATTCACGAAATCGAAGTGTATCCCGGCGACTACCTTGGCTACTGGCAGCGAAAAGGGTGGACGGACGATGGGACGATCAAGATCTTTTCGCGAATCGATTCACCGGGGCACTATCAGACATTGAAAGGACCCGAGCAGGTCTTCCGCGGCATCGCGTTTGGCGGACCCAACACGATCGGCAAGGTCGAACTGAGCTTCGATGCCGGCCGTATGTGGAATGAATGCCGCATCGAACCGCCAATGTCGCCCTATTCGTGGGTCATCTGGAGCTATACGTGGAAGCCACCTAAACCCGGAAAATATCAAACGGTCGTCCGGGCAACCGATGCGACAGGCCAACTGCAGATTGCTGAATTGGTCCGACCACAGCCGGCCGGCGCATCGGGATACCACACGATCATCGCAGAAGTCGCAGACATCTAGCCAATGATCAGGAAGCTGTCATCGGGCGGGTATCGGCTCTATTCGCGCAAGAAGAATCTAAAAACTGGGAAACGCCGGAACCTCGGAACCTTCAAGACGCGGGCGGCCGCCGAGCAGCATGAACGGGACGTCCAGTACTTCAAACGGCATTAACAACGCCCGCTGCAGAATCTCGGTACATCTGCCTCAGAGCGCCAATCGTTCGTATCCCGCCTGACAAGGTTCCGGTTGTAATTCTCCTTTATGGTAAAACGACCGGTGAGTCCAGGCCCGGAGAATACCACCCGAATCGAAGCTCACTCGATATTCATCACACCAAAATCCGGTCGGCGTGCCACGATGCGTCGGTTGCTCTTCCCGAACTTCATAGAGCCAGGTCGCCCCATGCGGGGGAATATCGTTCTTGGTCAACGGGGGCCCAAGGCGTTCCTGCACCTCCGCCATCGTGGCATGGTTCTGGGCGGCCTTCAGGTATCGACATTCCGGTGGGATAATCAGCGCACAGGCCGAAAGGATCAACAGAGGGAAAAGGAGCAGACCTCGCATGACGTGCTCTCTTTCTGAGGAGATCTTTTGACCTCAATCTTCTCCCTGTCGACCGGAGGTTGTCAATTCAACCATCCCTTCCCCCGCTACAGACGGGCTTTTCCCCCGCTACAGACGGGCTTTCCTGCAAGGCATCTTTCCAGTAATATGGCGTCCCAAACCCACCCGCGGACGAAGTGAGCAATGGCCGAGCAGACCTTTACCGATCCCCTCGCTCAGGAATATTACCGACAGGGCGAGATGAAGTTGGAGTCCGCGCAATCCGCCGAGGCTGTCCTGCGACAGGCGGAGGCGTTCGGCCAAAAAGAGGCACGGGCGGAAGTCATGCAGTCGGCGTTTTATTTTTTGGCGGCGGCGCATTTCCTGGAAAGCCGTGACGCCAAGGAATCAGCACGGGCCTATCACCAGGCAGGACAACAGCTGCATCGCATCGGCCAGTTCACCCAGGCCGCGCGCGCCTATTCAAGTGCCGGACACCAGGCCGAGCGTGCGGCGCGGATGGCGACGGCCATCGCCTCACAGCATGACCTTCAGCACCTGGCCGTCCGCTCGTATTCACGGGCTAATCATTGTTTCGCGGAAGTGGGCGAGCTTGAATGGTCTGAAACGGAATATCTGAACGAGCGCAACGCACGCGTGACATGGGCGAAAATGGAAGGGAAGCATCCCTGGGGGCAACTCGCCTGGAAGGTGACGAGCAATTATGGCACGAGTTTCTCCCGTTGGGGACTCTGGGTGATCGGCACCATCGCCGTGTTCAGCGTGCTGTATGAGCTGTTTTTCCAGCTACAGTGGCTTCAGCCGATCGGCTCGGACACCGTCTCTGCCTGGATTCCCTTGTGGTCGGCAGTCTACTACTCAGTGAATGTCACGGCAGCTCTAGGGCTCGTGGATTACCAACCCACTCATGTCGTGAGCCAAGTCGTGGTGGTCATCAATGTCCTCGCCGGCTATCTTTTGCTCGGCATCGGCATCGGCATCATCGGCCGGATGATACGCAGCCGTTGACCCTTGAGCACCTTCCTCTCCGACTAACGGCGAAGCAGCCCGGCGATCGATATCCGCTATTCGCAGGGCCGGACTGGGGTGAGCGACACCTTGCCGATCCGACTTAGGCGGTCCACCGATAGAAAGACCTGAGCCCATCCGATCCCAGTCAATGACGACAGCCCTTCCATGGTCTGAGCTCCCTGTCGCTTGAGTGTCTCGAGCATCATCCGATCCATGGAATGGGATCTAGAAGCTTGCTGCGTGTGAGTTCTCATGGCCCCCTCCGTTCCTAACAGAAAGGTGAGAAGCTGTGGCGGGTACTTACGTTGTTGGGCCTAAGTATGAACCGAATGTGGCTCTTGGCAACACATTCGTCAAATCCCGCATCCTATTCTCGCCGGTCAAGAGCCGCCCTCTCCTGAAGCGTCATCATGCGCCACTGGCCGGGAGCAAGATTGCCGAGCTTGACAGGACCAATCGCCACTCGCACGAGCCGCAGCGTCGGATGGCCGACGGCAGCCGTCATGCGCCTGACCTGCCGGTTCATTCCCTCGTGAAGCACAATCTCCAGCCAGACAGTGGGAACCGTCCGGCGGACCCTAATAGGCACCGGCCGTTCCGGCAACGACGGCTCCGGCGTGAGGCGTCGTACTTTGGCAGGTCTCGTACGGGTGCCACTCAAGACGACGCCCTGGCGCAAGCGATCCAGTGCAGCGTCATCCGGAATGCGCTCTACCTGAGCCCAATAGACTTTGGGCAATTTGTGTTTGGGATCCGTCACGCGATGAGCTAGGGCCCCGTCCGAGGTAAGGATCATGAGGCCTTCGCTATCGCGGTCCAGACGGCCGGCTGCATACACATCCGGCGTATGAATGTAGTCAGCGAGAGTCGCCCGTCCCTCAGGATCGGTAAAGGAGGGCAGAACATCGTAGGGCTTATGAAAGAGGATGGTCTTGGGCCTGGAGAGCGCCATAACCACCATACAAGGAAAGTCCGAGGGGGAGTCAACCCCTTCAATGGCGGAGATGTAGGATTGTAGGATTGTATGCAGTCCCCTACGGGTGTTTATCCAGTCGTATATGACGCATTTTCCCTCAGAACCTTCGTTTGCACCCCCATAGCACATTTCCCAACCAGAAAAGCAGGTAGTTTTCCTAGTTTTGTCTGCTTGAGGGGAATTATCCAACAAGGCATCGCATTTGCTCATCGCCACAACGCTGCCTCGTCGAGCAATTCACCCGAATGGGACTGTCAGATTCTGACACCCGTTCTTTACATCACTAGGAGGTCCTATCATGACGCGTTTTGCACACATCATCGTACTTGCGGCTTTCCTCGCAGTGGGCATCGGTGCACCGGTGAGTTTTGCCAGCGAGCCTGCCCCGACCGAGCAGAAGGACAAGAAGGACACCAATAGCGGCAAGGCAGAAGACGACAGCAAGAAGGACGAGAACAAGAATAAGGGCGGAAAGTAATCAGGTTTCCCGGGAGCGCAGCGCCCGCTGCGCTCCCTTACATGTCCCATCCTCCCATCCGCCTACAATTTCCGCATTCCCTCTTCTACGTCTTGCTTGAGCATCTTGATTGGCCCGCGCATTCAGGGCACCATAGGCCCGTACCTACTGTACGTTGGTCCATACAGGCGGAGCTCGTTCTCCTGGCACCGGACGACACGCCGAAGATCCCACTCCAGTGGATCGAAGAGCCAGAGAATCCCGGGCTTTTGGCAGTGTAGAAATTTGTCGATATAGGTTCATCGACGGCATCGACTTTGCTCGTGGCTGATTCATCCTACATCTTCACTTTCATGCAGGAGGGCTTATGACACCGCACCGCGTCCGTCATCATCGGATCTTCATGCAAGCAAGCCTGATGGCCTCTGTCATGCTCATGGGGTCCGGATGTGTCTCGACTGACACCCACCAGAAGGCGCTGGACGAACTGGAAAAGGCCAAGAAGGCTTCGGCCAGCCAAGCGGCAGAATTAGAGGCATTGAGAAAGAAGTCCAAGGCCGAGTCTGATCAGATGCAGCAGCAAGTGGCAGGACTCCAGCAAAACCTCGATCAGGAGACGAGCCAGCGCAAAAGCGCGGAACAGCAGGCGGCGTCGCTTGAGAAAGAACGCGAAGCCTTGTCTGCACGTTCTACGGAACTTCAGAATCGGCTCGACAGTCTCGAGCGCGAAAAAGGCCAGCTTGGTAGCGAGTTGAGCGACGTACGCGCGCAAATTGCGGCCCTGGAAAACGACAAGCAGCAGCTTGCAAGCGGAACGGCCACGGCTCAAAGCGAGATCGTCAGGCTTCAACAGTGGGCCGCAGAACTGGAGGCTGAGTCGGCCCGGGTGGCGAAGGAGCGGGAGCAGTTGCGCCAGGAACAGTCCAGGCTATCTGCCAGTCTTGATCAGGAACGCCAGCGGCTGAAAGCCGAGGCGGAAGAAAAGGCCCGGCTCGCCAGGGAACATGAACGGCTCCAGCAGGAGCAGTCTCAGTTGTCCGCGAGTCTGGAGGAAGAGCGGAAGCGGCTGCTGGCAGAGACGGAAGAAAAGGCCCGGCTCCAGCAAGAGCAGTCTCAACTATCCGCCAGTCTGGACGAGGAGCGAAAGCGCCTCAAGGCCGAGGCGGAAGAAAAAGCCCGCCTTGAACAGGAGCGCGCCGCTAAGGAAGACGAGATTCGCCGCCTGACCAAGACCCAGGAAGAGTTGTCGCAGTCACTCAAGGATGAGATCGCCAAAGGCAACATCAAGATCCAACAAGTACGGGATCGTCTTACGATCAACATGGTCGACCGTGTGCTGTTCGACTCAGGCCGCGCCGACATCAAGCCGGCGGGTTTGAAGGTGTTGAAACAAGTCGGCGACGTGTTAAACAAAATTACGGATAAACAAATCAGGATTGAGGGCCATACCGAC
>JAICVE010000345.1 GCA_025935475.1 Nitrospira sp.
ACTTAGTTGCCGACGGCCTGTGGAGGGCCCGACCGCCGACACTTGAGAAAGGCGGTTGTCATGTCTGAGGCCACTACCGTTCTGCTCATCGATGCTGATCCCCACTACCGTGATTACTACGCACAGCAGCTCCGTGCATCGTCATCACATTACGAGGTGGTGCAAGCGGTCACTGGCCGTGCTGGGCTAGACATCTGCGCGAGACAACTGATTGATTGTGTCGTGCTTGAAATTGACTTGCCGGACATGTCTGGTTTTGAGGTGTTGGCAAAGTTAGTTCCACGGACGTATCGTCCCGAGATCGCCGTGATCGTCCTGACGCGGCTATCAATGAATCCCTGTTAGACCTCGCTATAAGGAACGGGCACAAATCGCATTTCTCAAGAGCATGACAAACGGGGACTCACTCGAGAAGATCATCCTCAGAGCGATTTCGACGGTGCAAAGGCTCAACAGACTCGTGAGTTAGCCTTTCCTCCCACCGCCTCTCTCTTGCTCTTTCCTTCATCGAGAAATACAGTACGCCCGCCAATTTCCTGTGCGCATTCTTCTATACCAAGACCGATTTACTGAACCTCATAGTCCCCTACATCAAGGCTGGCCTGGAAGACAATGAGTTCTGTCTGTGGATTACAGAAGAGAATATGGAGCAAGAGGCCCTGGCTGCATTAGAGCAGGTGCTTCCAGATGCGCCGCAATATGTTTCACGAAAGCAATTGGAGATTCTCCCGGCAAGTCAGTGGTATCTCACCGGTGGCGTCTTTGACGCTGCGAAATCCTTCAAGAATTGGGCGGCTCGTGGA
Organism: Nitrospira sp.; assembly: GCA_025935475.1. GTDB lineage: Bacteria > Nitrospirota > Nitrospiria > Nitrospirales > Nitrospiraceae > Nitrospira_C. Next base: position 804 of record JAICVE010000345.1, read on the forward strand.
CGTGCGGCCGAAGCGAATGGCTTTGTGGGGGCCAGGACGACCGGCAATCCTTTCTGGCTCGATTCCGAAGAGGATTGGCACCAGTTTCTCACTTATGAACAGGCCGTCCACCAAGCCATTGAGACTCAACGTGTGATTTCCTTGTGTACGTATCCTGTGGGCATCTGCTCAGCCAAAGACATGATCGGAACTTTTGCCTCGCACCATGCCATTTTAATGCACCAAGGGGACAGCACGTGGCAGTGTCTCGATGTTCGTTCTCGACAAGGTACGGCTTGAGCCAACGTAAGGAAGGACTTTCGGAAAGCATTGGCGGAGAGGGTAGGATTCGAACCTACGGTCCGGGTGGCCGGACAGCAGCCATAAGGTTGCTACGATTACAGCCGCTCTCGCACCTCTCCGCTTAATGCGTTACTTCGATGGCCCGACATTGGTCTACAAGCGCTTCTAGAGCGAAACCGCCTCCTCTTTCTAGTGAGACTTCAAAGCGATGAGTCTAACCGCTGCGCAGGATAGTATTCGACTCGTCCGCACTTGTCGCAGCGCCAAGCGTTTACCATTTTGAGTTTTCGGAGCTCAGGAGAAAGATATAATTCTGTTTTGAGCATGTTTGCCCCGCAACGTCCACATCTCATGATGGCCCCCATCTGTTCCGCCGGTTCAGTAGAGTGAACGCGTTCCGCAGCCTCAACTAGCAAGGCTCATACCCTTTCGTATATTCAAAAATCAGCAACAAATCGCCAAGATCTTCTTAGGTCATCTATGCCCTAGTGGGATACCTTGTCCGCAATGCAGAACAAAGTGTCTCGTATTTTGTGTGGGCTCTTGTTATATCGGGGTTTCCTTCTTGGGTAGATTAATTTTTGAGTAGCTGTCATTGAGCATGGCCGCTCTTCGCTTGCGACTATTTCGCCTCCCTCCTAGAATACGCCTCCCTCCGAGGCTTTCCATGTCGCTTCAATCACCGCTGCTTCGTGCAGGACGTGCAAAGGGATTGAACCCGTAAGAATGTTCTCAGACTATACGGAGGCATCTATGCGCTTGATACTCGTTTTGCTCGCTCTCCTTCTCGCCTCGGTATCCGCATTTGCTGACTGCAGCTTCCTCCTGTGGGCTGAGGATTCGTGGACACAATCCGGAGACAAGGGCACTTCAACGTGGCTCAACTGGAAACTCATCGAGACCAAGTCATCGCTCGCTGAGTGTGAGGCGAGCAGCCGCGCCAAAATTACAAGCGTTGCCGAGTCCATCCGAAAGAGCGGGCGTAACCACAAGGTCGAAATAGAGGGAAATACTCTGCACACGGAAGTGATAAGGAGGGACTTCTTCAGCTTTCACACGACACGCTATCTTTGCGTACCCGACAGTATTGATCCTCGACCAAGCAGATGATTCACCAGACAGTATGACAGTTATTGTTTCCCCCAGTTTCAAACCACTGCAATTCTAGTTCCCTAATTCTGTCACGACACAGATTAGATTAATGGACTGATCGGGCGGTGTAACTTTAAGCTGCAGCCTTAGGAGCGGGCGGTTCGAGGTTGCGTCGTTTCCAATCGAAGTACGTGATCTGGATCAGGAAGATGTAATTTGCGACGCAGATACGGTCGACGTCGTTAAGAGGTAGATCAAGAATCACTAGACACCTAACCCGCACACAACGACCTCTTCTTAGACCTCAACGGAAGGAACCGTCTACGCAGCTTTTTCTCTACTGACTGCCACATCGGTCGCCCCTCCGGCTTGCATGACTTCCTGCGCTCGAGAAACCGCTTCGCTATCCTCGCAGTGCACCGCAACTAAGCCTAGGAATCACAGAGAGATCTTGCCAACTCGAGGCTACTGACCCGCCGCTTAGCTAGAGTATTACAAGGACTCCTGCCTTTGTCCCTGACTCTTCAGGCCACCCTAAATGTGCAAAGACTAGCAAGTTCTTGCACCAGTGCTAATCCAGTTTAACAAACCTCTCTTCATCGGTGCTTTTATTGAGAAAAATCTTTCAGCAAAACGAAACAGAGTATAGCATCTCCTATGGTATGAGCACTCCCCCTAACTCGAGCCGAGCTCGTCCAAAATATGTGCCGATGAAGTGGACCTCCCTGGCTTTGATGAATCCACTAACTTGGAGATACGTTCGCGATGTTTAAAGAAGTTCGTTAAGGGCAATAATCCGGATTTCATGTCGATCGGTCACCTGTGGGAGTGACTGGGTTGTCTGTTTGGATACGTATGCCATCCGCTGACAGTGACCGCCCTGACATATCCTCCATCGTGATGGATTGATCAGTGATCTCTTAATCATTTCACTTTGATGAGGATAAGCGATGACGAATCACATATTCCTTCCTAGCGCGGAAAAGGGATGAAGGATCAGTTCGCTTCGCAGAGGACGAATGTATCTCAGAAGATGGCTGAAGCACCGTTCACTGCCGAGGAGCCTGACGTGACTCAGGAGCACGCACTCTGGGGTGCGTTTGCCGAGGCGTCGACCGTCGAGGCATTTTGCCAAAGCTGGCTGGCGCTGCAATGCCGAATGATTGGAGGGACTCAGGCAGGGATCATCTTGCTCGGGCCTCCCGATCGCGGTCCGTTTCGTCCCGTGGCGACCTGGCCT
>JAICVE010000289.1 GCA_025935475.1 Nitrospira sp.
AGGGCGCCGACCCCGATCAGCCAGCTCTTCCAACGCCACAGAAGATCGACCGTGTGACCGATGGGCATCTTGAGCGCCCAGGGGATTCCGGCCCAAAAGCCGAGAGCAGCCAGAAACGATGCGGAAAGACCCAGATAGTCCTTGACGAAGAAGGTGCCGACGATGCTCGTGAGACCGGAAATCCCGTAGGCCGCATAGACCATGAGCGGCGGCAAATACGAGAGCCGCATCTCCCGTCCGATGGAGAGGATGTTTCGATCGACCCACCGCAGAATGGGATGCGATGTGTCGCCGGCAGGGATCACGTCGCGAACAGATTCACGACCGACTTGGAAATCAGCCATTGCCTCTCTTTATCACGATCCGCTACTCGCCTGCATGGGATTCACCCGGCGCCTGACCAAGTCCCGTAACGCCTCAGTCATCTCGGGAGGAGAGAGACGAATGCGGTCTCCATGCCCGGCCAGCACCCACTCAAAGCGGTAGTTCAGCAGCTTCTGAATGGACTGCACCATCGGCCCCGATCTCCAGACCAGCCGCTGGGGGGCTTCGAGTGATCGGGTCTCGGGATCCCACCACAGGTGGTCGCCGGTGAAGAGAAACCGACGACCGTAGAGCAGCGCAATGCTGCCCGCGGTGTGGCCCGGCACAGGGATGAGCTCGAATGCTGGAGCAAGGGCGACGGCCTCCAGTCCATCGACGATCCATTCTGCATCCGGCATCGCGTCCGCATCCGCACGGTGGATGATGCGCGTGGCGCCAAACCGGTCGGCGTATCGGGCGGCATCGGCAACATCGTCTTCATGCGTCAAGAAGATGTACCGGAGCCCTCCCATGCGCTCAAAGGCATCGGTGAGGTGCTTGATATAACGCGGCGAGTCGACAAGCCAGTTTCCGTCAGGATGCTGGATGAAATAACTGTTCGCGCCGAACGATTTCTCAGAATTAAAGCCGCAGTAAAACACGCCTGCTTCAAGGAGCAGAGGAAAACTGGACATCGCCTGCTTCAAGCGCGTGTGGTCACTGCGCTCGGTGCCGATCGAACCCACGGGGCAGGCAAGCAGCGCCTGGTAGGCCTGATGCAGACGCTCGTCACCCTCCGGCTGGACAGTCACCGCGGAAAACTCGCCGACTTCCTCAAAACTGCGGGGCGCCAGCTGCCGGCAGGTGTCGCAGTTGATGCAGGTCGTGTCGACAAAGAAGTTGCCAGGCACATTGCTGTCGAGACGTTTTTTGGAGTCCGCCATAGGTTATCCGTTCATCTCGGAGCCGCTCCGTTACGTTCGGCCCCATCCGCCGCCCTCCACAGGGACCAGGATGCCACCGTCCTATAGGGCTTCCAGTCGAGAGATGTGTAATTGCGGCGGAGGAGCGCCCCACCCGTTCACCGCACGAGAGGCGACGGTCGGCCCCAGCTGGAGGAAAAGACAAAATCATGGATCGGCTGACGCTCACGAGGCTTCAGTTCGCGTTCTCGCAAATAATCCGGAAGCATCGCTGGATCGCCCGGATATCCCACGGCAATCATCGCCACCGGCTCGAAGCCCGACGGAATCTGACATTCCCTGCGGGCCTTTTCCACATCGTACCCGGCCATTTGATGTGCCTGCAATCCCAGGCTGGTCGCTTGGAGAACAAGGTTCTCGACGGCCATGCCGGTGTCATGCAAGGCATGCCGGTTTGGCGTTCCATCGTCCTCAAACAACAGGCGTGCAACAGAGAGGATCAGCACCGGCGCACGGAACGCCCACTTCAAATTTCCTTCTGAGAGGCATCCGAGCAGCCTGTCGTAGTCGGCTCGGTGATCCTTGGTGGCCGCAAGAAACCGCCACGGCTGTTCATTGTTCGAAGAGGGCGCCCAACGCGCCGCCTCGAACAGACTCTTGAATTTCTCCGGTTCCAGCGGCCGTTCCTCGAAGGCGCGCGGGCTCCAGCGGCGTGCAAGAAGGTCTACAATGTGGTGCTGCGCCGGTGCCGGCTTGTCCATGCGCTCAACTGTCCTTCTTTTCCGGCTTCTCCGGATTCTCCGCTATCTCCGGAGACCATCCGCCGCCGAGCGCCTTGTACAGTTGGACGACCGACACCAGATGCAACCGTCGCGAGCCGGTCATGGCCAATTCGGCCTCGAAGAGACTGCGCCGCGCCACGAGCACATCGAGATAGTTCGCCAGGCCGCCTTTGTAGCGGAGTTCGGCCAGGCGCAGCGCGGATTGCAGGGCATTGACTTGCTGCTGCTGCGCCTCGTTCTGCTGGCGGGCGGTTCTGGCGGCCACCAAGGCGTCTTCGACTTCGCGAAACGCCGTCAGCACCGTTTGTTGGTAGTCCGCCAGCGTTTGCTTGGCCTGAGCCTCGACGGCGTCTTGCTGGAATCCCAGCGCTTGTGCGTTGAACAGGGGAAGCGTGAAGCCGGCGCCGGCCGCTCCGAAGGACGACACGTCTGAAAAGATCGATCCCGTATGGGGATCAGCTGCACCGAGCAGCCCCGTGAGCGAAATCTTAGGAAAGCGGTCGGCCTTGGCCGCGCCGATCCGGGCGGTCGCGGCGTTCAACGTCCGATCCGCCTGCAAGATATCCGGGCGCCGCTGCAGCAGCTCGGAGGGGAGGCCCGGCGGAATTGTGGGAGGCAGTGTCTGCTCCACGAGCGACTTCCCGCGGGGAATCTCGAAGGGTTTTCGACCCAGGAGGACGCTCAGCTGGTTTTCCGCCTGAATCATTTGCCGCTCCAATTCGGCGGTCCGTGCCGCGGCATTCGCCCGCTCGGCCTCAAACTGATCGGCATCCAGCTTCGACGTCATCCCTTGGCGCAAGCGCGCCTGGGCAATGCGGACCGATTCCTCCCACGATTGCAGCGTGCGCTTGGCGATCGTCAGCTGGGTGTCGAACTGGAGAATGTTGAAATAGGCTTCCGCCACCGCACTGACCAGTTCCAACACGACCGCCCGTCGGCTTTCTTCCTTCGCGAAGAGATCCGCGCGGGCCGCCTCATTGGCACGCCTGATGCGCCCCCACACGTCCACTTCCCAGGACAGATTGCCCTGGAGGTAGTAGTTGAAGGGGTTGGGAAACCCTGGAACAAGGAACACCGTCTTGCGGCCGAACGAAGGTGCGTTGCCGGATGCCGTCATGTTGGGAAGAAAGTCGGATTTGGCGACCCAGGCCCTGGCTTGAAACTCCTCGACAGTGGCCGCGGCCTTTTGCAGATCTTTATTTTCAGCCAGCGCGGTGCGGACCAAGTGCTGAAGCTGCTGATCCTTCAACAGCTCCCACCAGGGCAGATTGGCCATGGAGGGCGCATCAAGACCCGCTTCGGCCATGCGAAACCGGTCGTCCGTATCGCCGGGGGGGCGCTCATAGTCGGGGCCCATGGCGCAGGACATCAGCAGAGCGGATAGGACAACGATGGCATAGGGGCGCATGTCAGCTTTCTCCTTTCGGAAGCCGCAAGGGTTCGTGCACTCCGTGCGACGGCACCGGAATCCGGCCCGTGAGCTTCCTGATCAACACATAGAACAAGGGCACGAAAAAGATCGCCAAGAACGTGGCCGCGAGCATGCCGCCCAACACACCGGTGCCGATGGATTGCCGGCTGGCGGCGCCTGCACCGGTCGCAATCACCAGCGGGAACATGCCGAAGATGAAGGCCATCGACGTCATGATGATCGGACGAAAACGCAGTCTGGCCGCTTCAATGGCCGCGTCGATCAGCGGCATTCCCGCTTCATACCGAGTATTGGCGAATTCGACGATTAGAATGGCGTTTTTCGCCGACAGCCCGATGAGTGTGACCATGCCAATTTGAAAATAGATGTCGTTTGAGAAGCCGCGCAGCCACACGGCGGACAGGGCGCCAAAGATCGCGAACGGGACGGCGAGAATCACTGCGAAGGGCACCGCCCAGCTTTCGAATTGCGCCGCGAGAACGAGGAAGACCATCAACAACCCGATGAGAAAGACCACATTTGATTGGCTCCCCACCCGACGTTCTTGAAAGGAAATATTGCTCCAGTCGATGTCATAGCCTTGCGGGAGCAACACTTCATTGGCCGCCCGCTCCAAGGCTTCGAGCGCCTGCCCTGAACTATAGCCTCGTGCGGCCGACCCGAGGACCAACGCCGTGTTATATCCATTGAAGTGGTTCACCGGATCCGGTCCGCTTTGATATTCCGTCGTGACGACCGTGTCGAGCGGAATCATGGTCGTCCCCTGTCCGTTCTGCGCGCGGATATAGATCTTGGAAATATCCTGGGGCTTCGAGCGATACTCCGCATCGGCTTCG
>JAICVE010000133.1 GCA_025935475.1 Nitrospira sp.
CCCCGCTTCCTCCGCCAGCGGATCACGGGTTCCTTGCCGCTGCTGCCGGTGCCGATCCAACGCTATGCGTCCCGGACGGTGCTGGCCTATGAACCGGGTCCCCGCGGCTTGTTCTTCGACAATTTCTCGGTGTTCCCCGACTCGTTGCAACGGTCGCTCCTGTTACAGGGCCGAACGCTTGGGGCAAGCGATCCGTACGCCGAAGGGTTGCGTTATTGGGAGGAGCATCGGGGCGGCCTGCTGGAGCGCATGAGCTATGCCGACGTGTCCACGCATCTCGTGGAACTATTAATGAAACAGGATCAGATGAGTATGGCAGCGTCACTCGAGAGCCGTGTTCCCTATCTCGATCATCAGCTGGTCGAGCAGGCGATGCTGATTCCCGGCGGTCAGCGGATGAGGCGGTGGCAGACGAAACTCGTCTTGCGCGAGGCGTTGCGGCCTCTTGTCCCCGAAGCCGTCCTCACACGACCGAAGATGGGCTTTCCCGTGCCCTTTGGGTCCTGGATGCGCGGCGCGTACCGCTCCACGCTCGATGAGTACGTGCTGAGTTCCCGGGCGTTGGACCGCAAACTGTTCAGCCCCGAAATGGTGCGGCGAATCGTGAACGAGCACCTGACGGGCACCCGCTCGCACGGAGATCGGTTGTGGCTCCTCGTCAACCTCGAGTTGTGGCTGCGGATGGCGATCGACGGCGAGGAGCCGCAGCCGCTGGAACGGCGGATGGACCGTGTGGCGGTATCGGTCTGATGGTCACACCGGCGGCGATGACACCACTTTCTGCGGGGCTGAGAAAAATTGCCGGCATGGAGCCGGCCGAGTGGCGTGAACGGGGGCGGCAGCTTTTGCTGAAGTCCGGCGAACGGTTCTTCGGCATGAGGCAGGGCGAGATGAACGACCGAACCTTCCGGCGCCGATTAGTGTCTCCCTTCGATCAGGCGTCCGTTGAGACGGTGGCCGAAGATGTGTTGGAGGTGATGCGCGGGCTGGATTTCAGCCGCCGTCCCTTCATGCCGCTCTTCGGCGCGCGCGAACTGACGGCCTCGCTGTTGCGCCGGCGGTTTCCTGCCGAATGTGAACGGTTGCTGCACCGCGCCGATCGGGCGATTGCCGGACGGTTTGATCTCCTTGGCCTCACCGACGTATCGTTCGGGCATCCGATCGATTGGCATCTCGAGCCGTTGTCGGGCAAGCGGACCGGAAATCCCCATTGGAGTGCGATTTCCTACCTGAATCCGGCCGTCGCAGGCGATAAGAAGATCACCTGGGAGCTCAATCGGCACGGGCATTTTGTCACGTTGGGGCAAGCCTATCTCCTGACCAAGGATGACCGGTATGCCGAGGCCTTCATCAACCAACTCACGGCATGGCTGGACGCGAATCCCCCCCGCCGGGGGATCAATTGGGCCAGTTCCCTCGAGCTGTCGATCAGATGCATCGCCTGGCTGTGGGCCATGCCCTGTTTTGCCTGGTCCGGCCGGCTGACCCCTCCCATTATATGGAGGATCCTGAAGAGCCTGGTCCAGCAAGGGTCGTATATCGAGTCGTACCTGTCGCATTACTTTGCGCCGAATACGCACTTGACCGGAGAAGCCCTGGGACTTTTGTACCTCGGCACCGCGCTTCCCTGGCTCAGCGACGCCTCCCGCTGGCGCGGATTGGGTCTGCGGATCTTGCTCGAGCAATTGCCACGACAGGTGCAGCCAGACGGCGTGTATTTCGAACATGCCTCCTACTATCACCGCTACACGACCGACTTTTATGTTCACGCGATGCTGTTGGCTCGCGCCGGGGGCCTTGCGCTACCGCCGGAGGTTTCCGAGACACTCGCACGGTTGCTCGACCATCTGCTCTGGATCACGAGACCGGATGGAAAGAGCACGCTGTACGGAGACGATGACGGCGGCCGGCTATTGATCCTGCAACAGCGGGAGTCGAGCGATTTCCGCGATACGTTGCAGATTGGGGCGGCACTCTGTGGCATCGGCACATGGAAATGGGCAGCCGGCCCGGCCTGCCCGGAAGTCTTGTGGTTGCTTGGGCCGGAGGGACTTCAAGCGTATGACCGCCTGGCACCGGTCGAACCAGACAGCGTGATCAAGCGGTTTCCGACGAGCGGGTTCGTGGTGCTTCGGGACGGATGGAACCAGCGATCGAGCTATGTCTTCGTGGATGCCGGTGCGCACGGGGCCATGAACTATGTCCATGCGCATGCCGACGCCTTGTCGTTCGAATATGCGTCGAATGGCGTCACATGGATGGTCGATCCGGGAACCTACACCTATACGAAGGATCCGGAACTACGCGATCAGTTCCGGTCCTCTTCCGCCCACAACACATTGGTTGTGGAAGGACAGTCTCAATCCCAGTCCAACGGACCGTTTTCATGGGCACAGGTCGCTGAGAGCACCTTGCAAGAGGTGACCGCGACCGCTGAGGCCGCAACGTGCCGGGGGGTACACAACGGTTACGAACGGTTCAATCCTCCAGTGCGACATCAGCGATCTATTCAGCTCATCAAGAGATCGGATCGCCCGGCGAGCTCATATCTCTTGATAGAAGATCGGATCATCACGGTCGGCTCGTATCGTTATCAGCTCAGGTTTCATCTTGCCTCAGACTGCAAGCCCACGCACGGCAACGGCCGGTGCGTCGTCCACCATCCCAATGGGCCTCAACTTGCGGTGGGCATCTGGCTGGTCAATCCGCAGCGCGCGGGCACGGCGATTCCCATCGGTGTGGAAGAGGGGTGGGTCTCTCCCGAGTACGCGCGAAAGCTGCCGGCACCGATCCTTGTCGCCAATGCCGAAGGGGCGGGGGAGCAAATCTTCGTGACGGTCCTCGCGCCACTCGACGGGGAAGCGGCTGTTGACTTGGAATGCCTCGCACGTCTGGCCACCGACCGGGATGTGCAGTACGCCGCCTGAACCCGATCTCAAATCTGAGTTCTCAAATCATATTCCAGGACTCCGATGCGCCTGCTCTGGCTCAAGACCAATTTGCTGCATCCTGTCGATACGGGCGGGAAGATCCGCACGTATTACATGTTGCGCGAACTCAAACAGCGGCATCATGTGACCTATGTGGCTCTCGACGACGGGACGGCGGCCCCTGATGCCGTCGAGCGAGCCGCTGAGTATTGTGATGACCTGATCCGTGTTCCTCACCGCACTTCCTCAAAGTTCTCGCTCCGGTTTTTTGCCGAACTGGCGAAGAATGTTGGATCGCCGTTGCCCTACGCCGTCGAGAAATATCGGTCATCCGAATTTGGGAGGATTATCGCGCGCGAACAGGAACATGCCGATGTCGTGGTCTGTGATTTCCTATTTCCCAGCGTGAACGTCCTGCAACCGCTCTCCCGTCCGGCGCTCTTGTTCCAACATAACGTCGAGGCGCTGATTTGGCGGCGTCATGCGGAGACGCAACGCAACCCGCTTGCACGCCTGCTGTTCCAGAATCAATGGCGCCGCATGCAGGCCTTCGAGCGTACGGCCTGCCATCGATACGACGCCATTGTGGCCGTCTCGCCGCAGGATCGCGCCATTATGGAGCGCGAGTATGACGCCCCTTTCGTCCGTGAGATCCCGACCGGGGTGGATACGAACTACTTTCGGCCCTCCGGGTTCGTAAAACCCGACCCGTATCATCTGGTCTTCAGCGGCTCGATGGACTGGCTGCCCAACGACGATGCGATGAAATACTTTGTGCGCGCCATGCTTCCGAGAATTCGTGCCTCGTGTCCGGAAGTGACATTGACCATCGTCGGCCGCAAACCCTTTCCAAGTCTGACGGCGTTAGGACGCAGCGACCCCCACATCCGCGTCACGGGCCAGGTTGACGACGTGCGGCCGTATCTAGAACGGGCCGCCGTGTATGTCATCCCGCTCCGAATTGGCGGAGGCACCCGGCTCAAAGTCTTCGAAGCCATGGCGATGGAAAAAGCCGTCGTCTCCACCTCCATCGGCGTCGAAGGACTGCCGATCGTCAACGGGATAGACGCCCTCGTCGCGGACCAACCGGACGCGTTTGCGGACGCCGTCGTGCAGCTTCTCCATGACCGACCCCGTGTCTGCCGGCTCGGCGAGGCGGCTGCGGAAAAAGTCAAGACGCAGTTCGGGTGGGGGCCCGTCGCCGCCTCATTCATCCAGGCCTGTGAGGCGGCCCGCACGCGGTGGAAGGACAAGCGTGAACATCCGGATACGCGATCGGCCGATGGGGCGGCTGAGGAAGCGTCCTATGTCAATGCACAGCAACTCGGGATTTCTTGAGGAGGCTCGAATGCGAATAAGCGTGTTTGGTCTTGGCTATGTCGGCTGCGTCTCATCGGCCTGTTTCTCAGATACCGGGCATGAAGTGATTGGCGTGGATACCAATCCCTTGAAAGTCGAGATCATCAATGACGGCCGCTCGCCCGTCGTCGAACCTGGGGTCGAGGACCTCATAGGACGGGCGGTCAAGGACAGGCGAGTACGGGCGACGACTGATGCCACCGACGCCGTGCACAACAGTGACCTGTCGCTGGTGTGCGTGGGCACTCCCGGCCAGCCCAACGGCTCGTTGGATTTGTCCTACGTCAAGGGCGCCTGCAAGCAGATTGGCCTGGCGTTGGAAAGCAAGCGGCGGTTTCACGTGATCGCCATCCGGAGCACGATGCTGCCCGGGACGATTGAAGACACGGTCGTGCCGACACTCGAGGTCTTTTCGGGAAAAAAGAACGGCCGTGATTTTGCCGTGGCCATCAATCCAGAGTTCTTGCGTGAGGGAACGGCCATTGCGGATTTTCATCATCCGCCGTTCACCCTGATTGGGTCCGACGATGAGGAAAGCGCGGCAATACTGCAGCGGCTGTATGCCCCACTCGATGCACCGGTGCTTACCGTCGGCGTCAAAGAAGCCGAGATGGTCAAATATGTCTGCAACTGCTTCCACGGATTAAAAGTCGCTTTTGCCAACGAGGTGGGGGCGCTGTGCAAGGCATTCGGGATCGACAGTCATCGTGTGATGGAGGTCTTCTGCAAGGATGAGAAGTTGAACCTGTCCGCCTATTACTTGAAGCCGGGATTCGCCTTTGGAGGGTCCTGCCTCCCCAAGGACCTGCGTGCCTTAACCTACCAGGCGAAAACAGCCGATGTGGATGTCGCGCTGCTCAATGCCATCCTCTCGAGCAACCGGCGTCATATCGAGCGAGGCGTCGACATGGTGCTTCGCACAGGCAAGAAGCGCATCGGCGTCCTCGGTCTCAGCTTCAAGGCCGGCACGGACGATCTGCGTGAAAGCCCGATGGTGACGCTGATCGAGACGCTCATCGGCAAAGGCATGCAGGTCATGATCTTCGATCGGGAAGTGGAACTGGCCCGCCTGTTCGGGGCCAACAAGACCTACATCGAGCAGGAAATTCCACACATCTCTTCGTTGATGAAGCGACGACTCGACGAGGTGATCGAGCAGTCCGAGGTCATCGTGCTTACAAAACGTTCCGATGAGTATCGAGCTGCGCTTGAACAAGTGAGCCATCCGCCGCTCATCATCGATTTGGCGCGAGTCCTCGAGACCAGGCGGTCGGATGCCGGGTATCAGGGAATCGGCTGGTGAGCCCAGTCACGATCATGCATGTGGTGACAGCATCCTCAACGGTGGGAGCGACCAACGGCCAGAAGAGGTCTGAGATGTATGCGATTGTTGCGGCAGCCGGATTGCTGATTTTACTGCTGACGCCTGCATTCGGGTGCGCAGGCTCACCCTCCGTTGAACGAAAGGAGACGGTGGCGCCGGCCCCTCCACGCGAATACGTGGACACGTCTCTGGTCCCATCAACAGGACAGACGATTCGTGTCCATGAAGCCGACGACCTTCAGGACGCCCTTGATATGGCGCAGCTCGGAGACACGATTGTGTTGGATGCCGGAGCCACCTTTAAGGGACCGTTCTTGTTGCCGCGAAAAACAGGGGCAGGCTGGGTAACGATCAGGACGAACACACCGGATAAGGCATTCCCTGCTCCAGGCACCAGAGTGTCCCCGACCCACGCGACACTGATGCCAAAGCTCATCTCCTGGAAAGGGGAGGGCGTGATCATTGCCGATCGAGGCGCTCATCACTACCGGTTTATCGGCATCGAGGTGCAGCCCTCTGAAGGGTCCTATCTCCATTCGTTGATGTTGTTCGGCATAAACCGGGAACGGACGCTCGAAGACCAGCCCCACCACATCATCGTCGACCGCTGTTACATCCACGGCGATCCGAAAAAGGGGTCGCGGCGGGGCGTGGCGTTAAACGGCAGGCATTTGGCGGTCGTGGATTCTCATGTCTCCGACTTCAAGGGGGTGGGAGAGGATACCCAGGCCATCCTCGGCTGGGGCGGCGCTGGTCCATTCAAAATCAGCAACAATTATCTGGAAGGGGCCGGTGAAAACATCATGTTCGGAGGAGGCGATCCCATCATCAAGGATCTTGTGCCCTCCGACATTGAAGTCCGCGGCAATCACATGGCCAAGCCCTTGCGATGGAAGAAGAACGAGTCGGGATTCGAAGGGACGCAATGGACGGTCAAGAACATCTTCGAGCTCAAAAATGCCCGCCGCGTGCTGGTGGAGGGCAACGTCATGGAATACAACTGGGAGGAATCGCAAAGCGGCTTTGCCGTGCTGTTCACCGTGCGCAATCAGGAGGGCACTGCTCCGTGGTCCGTTGTCGAGGATGTGCAACTCGTCAATAACATCATTCGTCATACCGGGAGCGGCATTAACCTGTTGGGCCACGACAACAACCGTCCACGAGACCAAAGCCAGGAAACCCAACGGATCCTCATCCGGAATAATCTCTGGGAGGACATCGGCAGTGCACGCTGGGGCGGAACGGGCATTCTGTTTCAAATGATTGAAGGGTCATCTGACGTCAACATCGACCACAACACGGGCCTCCATCGCGGGTATACCTTGTTTGCCATGGGACCGCCTCACCGGCGCTTTACGTTCCGGAACAACATTGCCCCCCACAACGAGTATGGGATCTTCGGGAACGACGTCGGCGTCGGCGTGGCGGCGCTGGACGCCTATTTCCCAGATGCGGTCGTCACGGAGAACGTGCTGGCCGGCGGAGAGGCGAGCCGGTATCCGGAGGGCAATGTGTTTCCCGACTCCATGGACGCGGTACCCTTCGTCAATCGCAAAGCTGGTAACTATCGCTTGGCGAGCGGCATCAAGAACCTGAAAGGACCTGGTGTCGACGCCGGCGCCCTGTGCGCCGCGCTGAGCCCTTCCGATGCTCGCGAGCAGCCGATGTGCAGCATGCGCACTGCTGA
>JAICVE010000534.1 GCA_025935475.1 Nitrospira sp.
AAGACGGACCTTGAATGCGGCATGGGCTTGCCTGGCCGGGTGTTGGCCAGCGGAAAGCCGGCGTGGATCAAGGACGTGACCAAGGACCCCAATTTTCCGAGGGCAAAATTGGCGGAAGAGATTGGCGTGCGCACGGGATTCGCTCTGCCGGTCCTAGTGGGATCCGAGGTCACAGCAGTGCTGGAATTCTTCACCGCCGACGTGGTCAAACCGGACAAGGCCCTGCTGCAGGTTCTCACAAATATCGGCACGCAGGTAGGCCGCGTGATCGAGCGCAAGCAGGCCGAAGAGGAACTCCGAATAGCGAAAAATGAGGCGGAAGCGGCGACACTAGCTAAAGCTGTGTTTCTAGCAACCATGAGCCATGAGATCCGTACGCCGATGAACGCCATAATCGGCATGTCTCATCTGGCATTGATGACGAATCTGACGCCCAAGCAGCGCGACTATCTACAAAAGATAGAGAGAGCTTCAAAGACCCTGCTCGGAATCATCAACGATATCCTCGATTTTTCCAAAATTGAGGCCGGAAAGCTAGACGTGGAGTTCGTGGACTTCAGCCTCGATAAAGTCTTGAGCGATGTATCCGACCTTATCGGAATGAAAGCTGAAAAGAAGAATATCGAACTGCTAGTCGCCAGGGGCCATGGGGTTCCGGATGTTTTGGTCGGTGATCCGTTGCGGTTAGGCCAAGTGCTCATCAATCTAGCGAACAATGCGGTCAAGTTCACAGAGGCGGGTGAGATAGTCGTTTCTGTTGAATTGGTTGACCGCGATCGCGAGAGAGTGACCACGAAGTTCGCTGTCAAGGATTCCGGGATCGGAATGACCGAAGAGCAACAACAGAACATATTCAGTGCCTTCAGCCAAGCTGACGCGTCGACCACACGCAGGTTTGGCGGCACTGGCCTCGGCCTCACCATCAGCAGACAACTCGTGGAACTGATGGGCGGTGAGATCGGAGTCGAGAGCGAGCCAGGCAAAGGCAGCACATTCTTTTTCACGATCCCGTTCCGGATTGCTTCGATCAAAGCGCCACCAGTCCCTGATCCAGATCTCCGGGGTAAGCGCGTCTTGGTTGTAGATGACAACGAAGCTTCTCGGCAGATCTTGAAGGAGCATTTGGTGTCCATGAATTTCGTCCCTAGTACGGTCGGTAGCGGCAGGGACGCGATTGCCGAATTGGCAAGGGCCGCGTCCGATCCCGACGACGAACCCTACGACCTAGTCCTCATGGACTGGAAAATGCCGGAAATGGACGGCATCGAGACCTCTCGCATTATCCAGCGGAGCTCCGACCTTACTACCGGGCCCGTCATCATCATGGTGACGGCCTATGGGCGCGAAGACGTCATGAGGAAAGCAGACGAAGCCAATCTGGACGGAATCCTCCTCAAGCCTGTCAGCCGCTCTACCCTGTTCGATTCCGTCATGTCGGCCTTCGGGCGGGCCGCTGTGTCGGATCGAGGTGAGGTCAAGGACGAGACAACGGAGTCGGGGTCCGACCCTAC
>JAICVE010000400.1 GCA_025935475.1 Nitrospira sp.
AGCGCGATAGCGTCGCCGTCGGAAAGCCTCGCGATCTCGCCGAAGCCCGCTCGATCCTACGAGACCTTGCCGGTCGTCCTCATCTGGTCAAGACGGCCGTGAGTGCCGTGTGTCGTAACCGGCGCTTCCAGGCCACGGAAATCTCCACGGCCCGGGTCTGGATGAAGCCGTTTGATGAGAAGGTCCATGAACGCTATCTCGAGAGCGCGGACAGCCTCGGCAAGGCGGGCGCCTATTCCATTCAAGGACTCGGTGCGGAATTGATTGAACGACTGGAGGGCGATTTTACGACCGTCGTCGGATTGCCGCTCCGTGTCGTGGCACAGCTGTTGGTGCAGGGAGGGATGGCCGTGCCGGTCGACGTCGATACGCTCTATCTCAGCAGGCCTTACGGCACCTGGTCACGTTTCCCCGCAGATTGAAAAGGAGAGAAGCTTTTCGTAGAATGCCGCCTTCATTTGCTTTTTTAAGGAGGGGTCTCATGGTTGTTCAAGGGAACCTCGTCACAGGCCTGCTGGCCGGTTTCTTTTTGGTCCTTATTCATTCGGCGTTTGCCATCGACGTCAAGCTGACGACCGAGGAAGCCCAAAAGGCGTTGGAAGCCGGCCGGGCACCGATGGAAAAGGCCAACAGTCCCGAAGAAGTGAAGAAGGTATTGCAACATGCTTCAATGGCGACCCGCGTCGGCGCCGATCCTGAAAAGGATGCTTGCGGGGCCAGCGCGATTCTCAGGACGAAACGCTACCGACTCGAGGCATTCGGCCGACAGGAGGCCTCGGAATCGAAAAAGCGCAAAACCGACATCCGCATGCCGGACGAATTTATCAAGAAAGTCGTCGACATGCCGAATATGGAGGTTGAGGTGCAGCTTTGTGGCGACGATGAATATTTTGCTGAAGGGGCGCTGATCGAGTTGCAGCAGGCCAGCAAGAAGGTGAAGGCGATCGATGTCGGCAAGGCGGAGCGCGGACGCAAAAATGAAGGCAGTGGGCCCGCCTACCGGTCCCGGTTTACGGCCGTTTTTGCCTATGAAAGTTTCGACCCGAATGCCGTGTCTGCCTTCGTGGTGAACCTGCAAGACGGCAAGGAGATCCGCATCCCTGCGGACTTTTCAAAAGTGAAATAGGCCGCAGCCATACTTGGGGTGGAACCCTAGCGGCTGTGCACTCAGACAGCGGCGTCGACCACAGGCGTCCAGCCTCGTTTCACTGCATCGTACGGTGCGTTCATGCGCATCTTCCCCTTGCGGGAAACGCACCGACCGGCTATAAGTCTCATGTTTTAGGAACTCGCGAACCCGCCAACACAGCGGGGGATTGCCATTCACGTAGGGAGAGGTGGGCAATGCCACAATGGGTGATTCCACGCGTCCTCTCAGCGGTGCTTGTGTGTTTCATCATCGTTGCACCATTCATCGGGTGTGGGAAAAAGGTGACGTCCTCGACAGGAGAAGCGGCCTCGAGCAGCAAGAGTAAAAGCGCCACCGGGCCGGTGGAGAAGATCACGCCCGACACCATGGCGACCTTTCCCGAGGAAAAAAGCTCGAGCACGACGACGGACACGGCACGTGAACCAGTCGAGGCAGCTCCCCCGACGTCGATCGCAGGAGGCGGTGTCGAGCCTGGTGCTGCGCCCGCTCCCTCTGGGGTAGCGCCCTCAGGAGAACCGCTCAGCCTCGGAGACATCTTCTTCGATTTCGATCAACATATGATCAGAAGGGACGCCCAGGCGACATTGAGCGCCAATGCCGCCTGGATCAACAGCAAACCGGGAAAAGCTGTGGTCATCGAAGGACACTGCGATGAGCGCGGCACACAGGCCTACAATCTGGTACTCGGCGAAAAGCGGGCCCGCTCGGCTAAGCGGTATCTGGAGGATCTCGGGGTGCCAGCGTCGCGGCTGAAGACGACCAGTTATGGAGAGATGCGTCCGTTTTGCAAGGAGCGCGACGAGAGTTGTTATCAGCAAAATCGTCGCGCCCATTTTGCGATCCAATAGTGGCAATATTTCGTTTTCACCCGTAGGGGAGGGAAGAATGCGTCGAGCAGGGGGAATGGTAGCCGTGTATCTTGTGATACTCGCAGGCTGTGCCACTGGTGAGCAAGTGGATGTTGTCATACCCAGTCCGCCAAACGACTCTGCGAGCACAAATGGCGCAGCGACCGTGAGCGCCGGCAGTGGACTTCGGGTGGTCGTGAAACCGTTCGATGACGCCAGGATGGACCGCACTCACCTCGGAAGTCGGAACCACTTTTTTGGCAGTACCAGCTACTTCGATTTACCGAAAGGGACAGCGGGAGAGGCGGTCGCCAAAGCGCTGGTCCAACAACTAAACAAGCGCGGCTGGCAGGCCAGCCTGGATGGCGCCGGCGGAGCGACTCCAGATGCCACGATTACTGGAACGATTCAGGACTTATCGGTGACTGCCGTCAGCAAATTCGGCCGAACCGAACTTGCGGCCAAGAACACGATGATGGTGCGAGTGGCCAATCACAGCGACGAGAGCGCGGCGCAGGAACGCGTTATGGGCAGCGGCAGCGATGAAGTGTTCTGGTTCGACCCGGATGATGCCCAGCAGCTCATCAATGAAGTGCTGGAAAGAAACATCGAGAAGTTCATCGCCGATACCAAGGTTGAGGGACGGGCGGTGAAGCTGCGGTAAGACGGTCCATCGCGTTGACCGTTAGCCCTCGACGGTCACCGTAATTTCGTGTATCCCGGACGCACCGTCGGGTGCCGCATCCATCCGGCACATGACGGACGTATGCCTCCCAATAGCCACGGGGTTGCAAGGCTCCCAAGAAGCAGGACACGTCAATCCATGACAGAGCAACTGCATCATCATGCGGGCCAGCGGTACCGAGGTGAAACGCAACGCCATTATTGAGTGGACGAGACCTTACTATCTCATCTGATTCACGTTGAAGCTGGCACTCTCTGTACGACGCTGCTGTGCG
>JAICVE010000305.1 GCA_025935475.1 Nitrospira sp.
GACCTTGCCGCCTCGACGCAGGTTCGTCCAGGCCGCACGGAGAATGCCGATGTAGTCGAGGCCCGGATGCTCGAAAAATCGCACGTCTTCCACAGCGATTACAGCGCGACGCAGATGTTCCGGAATTTGCGACAGCGGTGTCAGAATTCGCCGTTCGATGAAAAACTGACCTATGAGGTGCTTGTCGTTGGAGTATACTTGCGTGACCAGACTGGGCTGGTAGTTCTGCAGTTGACCGAGATCGGGGAGATCTTGCGCGTAGTACCACAGCAGGCCGCTGACGCCCAGGATCCCGCCCAACACAACGGCTGCCGCCACGATCAAGGTGATTTGCCACCGTCGCCATGGACGCCGGGGCGGCGGCTGACGAGGAGTATCGGAGAGCTGAACTGGCCGGTCAATTAAAGTCATGCAATGTCATGGGGGCGGTCAGGGAGGTCCGTCATCACGATACCGTGGCGCCTGTGAAAACACAAGCAACTTACAGACTTGTCGGCCGTGAGATGCTTCAGGTATACTGCCTGTTCGACGCCCGACAGTCCGGGCGTCTTTTTTTTCGCTAAAGGACACGAGAAGCGATGACCCAATTGCGCGCCCCGAACCACCGCCGAAACGATATCCGCAATATCGCCATCATCGCCCACGTCGACCATGGCAAGACTACGCTCGTGGATGCGCTGTTACGTCAGACACATGTCCATCGCAAGATCGATGACATGGGCGAGCGCATCATGGACTCCATGGATCAGGAACGCGAGCGGGGCATCACGATTCGCGCCAAAAATGCGAGCGTGACGTATACAGGAGTGAAGATCAACATCGTCGACACGCCCGGCCATGCCGACTTCGGCGGCGAGGTCGAGCGCACGCTTCGCATGGTGGATGGGGTGCTTATTTTGATCGACGCCAAGGAAGGTCCAATGCCCCAAACCACCTTCGTGCTCCGGAAGGCACTGGCCTTGGGCCATAAAGCCATTGTGGTCATCAATAAGATCGACCGTCCGGATGCTGTCATCGATGACGTGGTGAACCGCACATTCGATTTGTTTGTGCATTTGGGAGCAACGGACGAGCAGCTCGATTTTCCCATCGTCTACACTTCGGCGATCAAGGGCATCGCCACGTTGGACGTTAACAAGCCGGGCACCGACATCGCCCCGCTACTGGATACCGTCCTGGCGCAGATCCCGGCTCCGGCCATCAACGCCGACGCACCGCTCCAAATCCTGGTGCTGGCGCTACTCTATGACTCATACAAGGGGAAAATGGGCGTCGGGAAGGTGCAGTCGGGCTCGATCGCCCGTCGGCAGAGCGTACTCATCCTCGGAAAGGACGGTGCCCAGTTCGGCGGAAAAGTCTCGGACCTCGCCGTCTATTCAGGTCTTGAACGGATCGACGTTGAGCAGGCGGAAGCAGGCGAAATCGTCGCTGTCGCCGGCCTAGACCAGGTGAGCATCGGGGACACCATCGCGGACGCGGAGCAGCCGCTGGCTCTCCCTCGCGTCACCATCGATGAGCCGACCGTCCAGATGACGTTTTCGGTGAACAACAGTCCCTTCGCAGGCCGAGAAGGCCGGTTCTTGACATCACGGCACCTGCGCGAGCGGTTGTTCAAAGAACTCGAAACGAACGTCTCACTGCGGGTACAGGAGACGGACAGTCCGGACCGGTTCCTGGTCGCCGGCCGTGGAGAGCTTCACCTTGGCGTGTTGATCGAGCAGATGCGACGAGAAGGATACGAACTACAAGTTTCTCAACCGGAGGTCATTCTGCATCGTGACGGCGATAAAGTCACTGAGCCATACGAGGAGCTGACGATTCAGGTGCCGGAAACCTACCAGGGGGCGGTAATCGAAGAAATTGGGAAGCGCCGGGGCGAAATGCGTCACATGAAACTCGTGCATTCGGATGCCGGCCCGAGTGAAATGCATCTCGAGTATCACATTCCCACTCGGGGCATCATGGGTCTCAAAAACGTGCTACTCGCCAAAACCCGCGGCACGGTCATCATGCACCATGTCTTCAAAGCCTATGAGACCGCCAACGAACAAGATCTTCTGGTTGCGCCGCACGGTTCGTTATGTGCGTTCGAAGACGGCACGAGCACGGGGTACGCGCTCTTTATGACGCAGGAACGCGGCGTCATGTTCATCGGGCCTGGCGTGGAAGTGTACCGGGGCATGGTGGTGGGTGAAAATAGCCGCGACGAAGACCTCGACGTGAATGTCTGCAAGGAAAAGCACCTCACAAACATGCGCGCCTCAGGATCTGATGAAGCCTTGATCCTGACTCCGCCGCAGGAGATGTCCCTGGAATTTGCTCTGGAATATATCGGGCCGGATGAGTTGGTCGAGGTCACGCCCGGTAATTTGCGTATTCGAAAACGGCTCCTCCATCCTGAAGATCGGCGCAAAGCCAGGAAAGCAGCCAAGTAAGCGAAGCGAAGTGCCTCTACCCTCTCCATGCGCATCAAGAAGAAAGCACCCAAACCCTCGGCCAAGCGCCCGCCCCTGTACTTTCTCGGCTATCGCGGCACTCGCCCAATGTCGGAAGAGGTGGCCCTGTGGTATGACCAGGCGTACGGCGGACCTTTGAGAATCGTTCACGAGGAACAGTCGCCTGACTCCTGGCAGGTGAGTCACGGCCCCTGGAGCGCCCATGTCGTTATCCCGCTTCCCTCAACCCCCACGGTCGGCTTGATGGATCAGTTGGCCTGGGAGCATGACCAGGTCGGGGCCGTCGCTCCAGCGGTCATGCCGCCGCGCGAGATGCCGGATACCGTGCTCTTCGCAGCACGCCTCGCCCGCGGTTTGACGTTGCTGACCCAGGGGACGGCCTACGACATCGCCACACAACACTATCTCAATCCGTCCGACTGGCAGGATCGCGGCCTTGAAGCCTTCTGGGCCGAGGATCATGTGGTAATCGCGCAGGACGATCAAGCCAGACCCGATGTCGTCTGGTACTATAGCTTGGGCCTCTCCAAGTTCGGCCTCGACGAACTGGAGACGTTCTTGCCCAGAGGCACGTCTGATCGAACGGCCAGGGAATTACTTGTCCAGTCAATCCGCGAAATAATCCGAATCGGTCAATCCCCCAAGGTTGGTGCATCAGTCGACCTCCCTCTTTTAAGCCAAAGAATCACGATCGCGAATCACCGGACGGCTGCTCCCGGAGGCCGCATGCTCGGATTCCGCGAGCTGCAGTGTTCTTAAAACTACGTCGTGCGCACGCAGTTCTCAGCGACCGAATCTTTCGAACCTGGCATTCGCTGTGCGGTTATCATCCATGGTGATGATGCAGGGCGCAATTCCAAATGCTTCACAAGTGCCCCCACGCCATCCCACGAAAACCGAAGGTCCGTTCGGCACGGCGGTCAAAGTTACGACGGTCGTCCCTCGGGGGAAAGAAGCCGTACAAGCGGAAGGGCACGAGATGCCCCCCTGATCGCTCGTGACGGTGCCATCACCTGGTCCGGATGTATTCACCGACAATGTAACAAGGTCAGGCACAAGATCGAATTGCGCGACGATAATTTGATCGCTGGTCAGGGTCACGTCGCAGGAGCCGGTCCCACTGCATCCATTGCTCCAGCCGATGAAGGTCGACCCTGTTGCTGGGGTCGCAGTCAATGTGACCAAACTATTGGTTGGGAAGGACGCGCCGCAAGTGCTTCCGCAATTGATGCCAGCCTGATTGGTACTCGTCACGGTCCCGGATCCCGATCCAATCTTCTGCACTGAGAGAGTCGACATGGGAATTGGGGTAATGGCCGTGAAGGTCGCGGTAACGGTCTGATCGCCATTCATGGCGACAGTACACGACGAGCCGGTGCCGCCACAGCCCGCACCGCTAAATCCATTGAACGTCGATTCACCTGTAGGTGTGGCTGTGAGCGTCACGTTAGTGCCGGTGGCGAACTCGGCGGCGCATGTTCCGGGGCAGGAAATCCCACTA
>JAICVE010000226.1 GCA_025935475.1 Nitrospira sp.
AAGTCGCCCCGAGCTATGTCTTCCTCGCGTCGCCGGATTCATCCTATACGACCGGCCAAGTGTTGCATCCCAACGGAGGCACGATCGTCAATGGATGAGGCGAGAGGCGCAAGGCGTTGTTCATGAATGCAAGGAGGAGAATCCCATGGCCAAGCGGACTCCGAAGTCTAAAAGCTCACAACCCCAAGATGCAGTCCAGTTGTTGAAAGCCGATCACAAACAGGTGCGCAAGCTGTTCGAACAATTCCATGACGCATCGGATGATGACAAAGGATCCATCGCGTCGCGGCTGTTCACCGAGTTGGATATTCACTCGAAGGTGGAGGAGGAACTGTTTTACCCGGCCGTGCAGTCCAAGCTCGACTCGCTGGGCTATGAAACGCAGGGCAACGGGCTCGACGTCACGGACGACGGCGAGATCGACCCGGAAAGCGAAAGCGCCATCGATGAAATCGACGGTGCCGAGCTCGAGGAACTCGATGACGAAGACGAGGAGGAAGCAGAGTCGGAAATCATCACGGCCGCCTACGATAGCCACAGCATGGTCAAGGACCTGATTCAACAGCTCCGGACTCTCGACGCGAAAAGCAGCGATTTTCGGGACCTGTTTTCGGAATTGGAGGATGCCGTCATCGAGCATGTCATGGAGGAGGAGGAGGCGATTCTTCCGTTGGCGGCAGCCCAACTCGATGTGCAGACGCTCGGGATGACGATGCAGCGGCGGAAGGACGATCTCACGTCGCAATCGCCCCTCGCCGCCTAACGTGCCCGATGAGGAATGCGCAACTGGAGGTGTCTTGCACCGATTACACAGCGCGATGGAGCATGAACGATCCGGGCGCGCCCCCGTTTCGGATCGCTCGTCATTGAGCCTGAGAGTCGCCCACTCTCAATGTCATGACCGCCCCACCGTGTCGAACAACGTTCGGCGCAAGACGGCATAGGCAGAGGAGCAACGCTCCTCTGCCTTACCTCATGTACGGGGTGACATTCCGCAAGAATCGACCGACAGCTTGTCCCGGAAGAGACAACTCGCGCAGCGGCAGAGCCCCACATCGCACCAGAATCAATCCAGTCTCAGCGAATCCAATGAGCACAGAATCCGGAACGGCTGGCCCTGCTTTTGCACAAACCCATGCCGAGTCGCTCAACACCAATAGACGAGGAGTCACTCATGGAAAACCAGACTACTGAGAGGCGGCCCGACGTGCTGCGCACGCTCCTAATCGGACGGCGATCGACGCTCCAACGTGAAATCGATCATCTCATTGCGCAACACCGGGACAACCATACGCACTTCCGTGACAACTCCGTCCTCGACGTGGAGGACATGTCGTTGCGCGACGCCACCGGCGCCCAGCAGATTGCACTCCTCGAAGCCCGTACACAAGAACGGATCCAACTGGACGAGGCATTGCGCAGACTCGACGAGGGCACCTACGGGATCTGCGAGGATTGTGAAGCTCCCATCTCCCCGGCCAGGCTTCGAGCACTCCCCTTTGCACGGCGATGCGTGGCCTGCCAGGAGCAATATGAGCTGTTCGAGAACATCATGCGACGCGAAGACCGCGAAGAGATCTAAGGAGGATTCATGCGCGAAGGCCGATCACACAACGACGACATGGAAGAACGCGAGATGGAGGAAGGAGAAGGGGGCGAGGACGTCTTCGAAATGTTGAAGACTGATCATCGCCATGTGCAAGACCTTTTTACGAAGTTTGAGGACGCCGATAAACGGGCTCGCGCGTCGGTTGCCGACGAGACCCTGACGGCTCTGGAAGTCCATGCGGCGCTGGAGGAGGAATTGGTCTACCCCGCCATTGCCGAAGTGATTGACGACGAAGACCTGGTCAATGAGGCCAAGGAAGAACATCACGTGGCCAAGCTCTTGATCAAAGAGCTGCGCAAGATGGATGCAGAAGACGAAGGGTTTTCGACCAAGTTCAAGGTCTTGGGCGAGTTGGTTGGGCATCATATCGAAGAAGAAGAGGGAGAAATGTTCCCTCAAGCCCAGGAAGGCGGATTTGAGCCCAAAAGCATCTCCGATGAAGTCTCCAAGCGCAAAGGCAGATTGATGCAGAAATACGAAGGCGGCAAAAAGTCGTCAGGGTCACGACGAAAAAAGGCCGCCTAGAGCGAAACCCGGTCGCCGCCTGCGGGCCCTGAGTTCTTCACTGGGACCAACCTGCAGGCTGGCGCGACCGGTCAGGCGCCTTCGGCAACAATGGAGGTCAGCCGTCGGACCGCCGAGGAAGACCGCCATGCACGTCGGCGAGACATTGATCTGGGGCCTGCTGGCCACTGGTCTCTTGACGACACTCCTGCGTGTCGGCCAGGCGCTGCATCTCACTCGGATGGACACAACCCTGCTGCTTGGCACGATGGTCACTCCTGATCGGGATCGTGCCAAGGTCATTGGCTTTGTCATTCACTTCATCAACGGCTGGTGGATTGCACTCATCTACGTGCTGTTCTTCCATGCCTTTGGCATGGCGACGTGGTGGCTGGGTGCACTGATGGGAATTGCACACACGGCATTTATTCTGGTTGCCGTGCTCCCCTCCCTCCCCGGCCTTCATCCCCGAATGGCTTCCGACAGCACCGGTCCGCGTCCGACGAGAATGCTCGAGCCACCAGGCTTCCTGGCGTTGAACTACGGGTATCGGACCCCGTTAGCGGTGTTGATCGCCCACATTGCCTACGGCACTGTGCTTGGGGCCTTTTATCGGCTCTAGCACCCGCCTCGATTGATCCGGCCTATGCTTTCTCCGCAACGCTCAACAGGGCGCCAAGATGCGCCACATGGGTCAACGCGAGAGGAAAGTTTCCAAGAAATTCGCCGTCCTGATGGCGGATTTCTTCGGGAAATAATCCCAGATCATTCGCGTGAGGCGCCAGGCGAGCCAGGAGGCCTTGGGCCTCCTCCGGTCGCCCGGCGGCGGCCAGTGCTTGCACCAACCAAAAGCTGCATGGCAGGAAGGCCCCTTCCTCGCGGCCGGTCCCCTGCTCCGCGATATAGCGGTAGACGAGGGGACCGCGCGTCAGCCACCGCTGGATCGTCGAAATCGTGGAGATCATCAGGGGATCGCGGCCATCGATGAAGCCCGTGAGCCCGAACGTGAGCGCGGCGGCATCCAGCCTGGTGCCTCCAAGAACCTGGACGAAGCTACGGCGGGTCTTGGAATACCCGGACTTCAAGATGGCGTGCATCAACGCCTCCCGCGCCTGACTCCACGCCGCCGTTGAAGGCTTGACGCCCAGCTTTCGGGCCAGACGTTCGACGCGATCCAACGCCGTCCAACACATGACTTTCGAATGAACGTAGTGTCGCGCTTCACCGCGGATCTCCCAAATTCCGTGATCTGGATAAGGCCAGGACATGGACAGAATATTCCCGACCTCGACGATCCAGCGTTTGGTGTCACGGTCGACCGGATAGCCTGCCTCCACAGAGAGCGAGATCGTATCGAGCACCTCTCCGTAGACGTCGAGCTGCTCCTGGGCGAACGCGGCATTACCAAGCCGAACCGGTTGTGAGCGCCGATATCCTTCGAGAAAGGGCCATGACCGTTCAGGGATCGACGCCTCCCCATGCAGGGTGTACATGACTTGTAATTCTGGATAGGTCAGCGTGGTGGCGTGTGTCATCCATTGCGTGAATGCCAAGGCCTCCGCATCGAATCCAAGACGGAAAAACGCATGGGCCGTAAAGGAGGCGTCGCGGAGCCAGCAATAGCGATAGTCCCAATTGAGGTCGCCCCCCAATCGTTCTGGCAGGGAAGTGGTCGGCGCAGCGACAATGGCGCCTGATGGCGCATAGCTGAGCAACTTCAGCGTAATCGCGCTTCGGATGGCCTGATCCCGCTGTGCGCCTTCGTACCGGCAACTGCGCGACCAACCGATCCAATAGTCCCGCGTTTCCGCAATCGCCTCCTCCGCTTCGATCAAGTGCGGGTACACGCCCGGGGCTTCCTCGGTATAGACCAACCACAACGTCAGGCTGTCGCCTCGCGAAACCCGAGCACGCCCGCTCAAGAAACCGGGACTGATCTCCATTGGGCTATTCACGGCGACAAAGATCATCCGTCCTCCGAAATCGGCGCAATACCCGGCGCGTCCTCGTTGTACGAAGGACGGAACCGTTCGCCCGTCGTCCGGACGTAGTTTGATCTTGATTGAGAACTCCACCGTACCGTCCAGTCCTTCGATGCGACGCAGGACTTGACGCAGCGGGAATCGCGCCGGGGCCTGCCCTCCGTCCGCTGCGACAGGCATCAGATCGGTCAGCTGCGCCCTTCCATGGGTGGTTTCAAATTCTGTGGTGAGGACCGCTGTATGGCCTTGGTAGGCGCGTTTCGTCCGGAAAAAGGACGTCGGATTCACTTCGCAGTACCCGCCCTGCTCCCAGTCGAGCAAACGGTTGAAGCATGACGGACTGTCGAAGCGCGGCAGACACAGCCAGTCAATCGATCCACGACTGGACACGAGCGCGCCGGTCCGGCAGTCGCCGACCAGCGCATAGTCGTGAATCGGGGGATACGCAGTGAACGGCAGGCACGCGCGCTGATCTCTTTCAGGTTTCGATGTCAAACCCGTCATCCTTCCACCAGCGCCACCCTCCGTCCAATTCCATGACAGGAAATCCCTGCCCGGCGAAGTGCACGGCGGCAGACGCTGCGAGATGACAGACGAGTGAATAACAGTAGATCACATTCGTCCGGTCCTTGCGCAAACCTTGAAGGCTCGACCAACGCTCCTTCGGTAGATTGACCGCTCCCGGGATATGGCCCTTGGCATAGTCTTCGGCGGCGCGAACGTCCACGATATTCACGTTGCCCTCTTTCATCATGCGCTCCAACTCCACCGGGCCGGTGGTACAGGCCAGTTTGGCCTCGAAATACTGCTTGGCTCTGGTCGGATCTTGTATCATCGTTGCCGGCATGATTCCTCCTCTACAGACCCCGAATTGTAAATCAAAAATTGACAGCCAAGATCGGGTTCCTACTGCACCATTCCATGCGGCACCTGACGACTGGCATCATGTGCTTTGTTGTCGGCCTCTACCGACGCCGCACGAAGTTCCTCCGCCAACCGCCGCTTTTTTTCGACAGTGAGATCGTCGGCCCCTACTTCGCGCGCCAAGAGATCCGCCTCCAGCTGCCGGCGGTCAGCCATCTCGCGCAGCGAGTTGGCCTGCGTGCGATAATCGGTCCTCTGGTCCGCGGCTTCACGCTGAGGAGAGGCCGTTCCATAATCCGCCGCGCCTTGTCCACCAGCACAGCCCGCACTCGCGAGAA
>JAICVE010000312.1 GCA_025935475.1 Nitrospira sp.
CGGCGCGGGTCGCTGCAGATCCGCAAGCACACGGACAAAGGCGTCCTTCTCTCGATCGGGAGAAGGACGCCTTTGTGTTTCGCACCGGGGGATGTGGCTCAAGGAAAGGAGCGCATCATGAGCGATCAAACGTCGGAAGGGCCAACTTCTTCCGAGCAGCACTTGGAGCGGACGCTGGATCAGGCCGTGACGGCTGCCGTCCTGCAGGCGGCAGGACCGACGCGGCGCCAATTGCTCGTTGGCCTGGGCGCGGCGACGCTCAGTGCTCTGGTCGCCGAGACATTTCCGTTGGCGCGGCTGAGGGCATTCGCCGCAGATCCAGTGGGCAAGCCGGAAAAGACAGATGTCAGTATCGCATTCATCCCCATTACCTGTGGAACTCCGATCATCATGGCGGAGCCGTTAGGGTTTTATAAGAAACACGGGTTGAACGCCTCCGTGAAGCGGGCGGCGGGGTGGGCCATGATCCGCGACTGGGCCGTGAACAAGGAAGTCGATGCCGCCCATATGCTCACACCCATGCCACTGGCGATTACATTGGGCGCCGGCTCGATGCCGACGCCGATCTATATGCCGGCCGTCGAGAACATCAACGGGCAGGCCATCACCCTGCACATCAAACACAGGGACGTCAAGACTGCGGCCGATATGAAGGGTTTTCGCTTCTGTGTTCCGTTTGATTTTTCGATGCATAACTATCTACTGCGGTATTTTCTCGCGGACGGGGGAGTGCATCCGGATAAGGATGTTCAGATCCGGGTGGTTCCCCCGGCGGAGATGGTCGCAAATCTCAAAGCCGGCAATGTGGACGGCTATCTGGGCCCCGACCCATTCAATCAGCGCGCCGTGTATGAGAATGCCGGGTTCATTTTCAAACTGTCGAAAGACATCTGGGATCGGCATCCCTGCTGCGCCTTTACGGTCACGAAGGAATTCGCCACGACCTATCCGAATACGTTTCTCGCCATGTGGCGTGCGATCGTGGATGCGACGCATTACGCGTCGGATCCCGCGCACCGAAAAGAAATTGCCGCGGCGATTGCCCCGACCAACTATTTAAATCAACCCGTGACCGTGCTGGAACAAGTTCTCACCGGCACCTACGCCGACGGGCTGGGCAACATCCGGAAGGAGCCTAACCGCATCGATTTCGATCCGTATCCCTGGCATTCGATGGCCATCTGGATACTCACGCAAATGAAGCGCTGGGGCCATCTTAAGGGCGACGTGAATTACAAATCGGTGGCGGAGCAGGTGTACCGCGCGGCGGATTGCGACCGCATTGCGAAGGAACTGGGCTATGCCACCCATCAATCGACGGCGGCCAAGCACGTCATCATGGGCAAGGAGTTCGATTCGAACAATGCCGACGCGTACGCCAAGAGCTTCAAAATTCACAGCATGGCCTGAGGAGAACCGATGGAATCGATGAATCGAACGATGGTGCCTGAGGTTGCCCCGACAGTGCCCGCCGAAGATTCGATGTGGCTTCATTTCCGGCGGCTCCTGAAGGACTGGCCTTCATCCGCCTGGCAATGGGCGACCGGATGGCGAAGGACTCGGGGGTCTCAGCCGGGGCGAGGAGGAGCCATGGCCGCTCGGTCGCAAGGTAACCCATGGTACATCGCGGGATTTGTGCTCGTCGTGTTCCTGTTGAGCTGGCATTTCTTTACGCTGCGCTCGAGCTTCGATCAACGGGGGTTGAGCGAAGAGCAGCTACAGATGATGGAGTTCAACGGCGACATCGTGCGGGCAGCGGACGGAAGCTACGCCTGGAATCCGGAAAAGGAGAAAGTCAAAGGCATTCCGGGTCCACTGGCGGTGCTCGAGAAGGCCCGCGAAGAACTGTCAGAGGCGTTTGTGAAAAAGGGCACCAACGATCATGGCATCGCCTATCTGGTGCTCTATACCGTCTCGCGCTTTGCTGGCGGGTTCCTTGCGGCGTCCGTCATCGCGATCATGCTGGGCGTCATTCTCGGCCTGAATAAAGTGCTCTTCCGTGCCGCGAATCCGTTCATCCAGATCATGAAGCCGATTTCGCCGCTGGCATGGATGCCCCTGTTGCTCTATACCGTGAAAGATCCAAAGTGGACGGCGGTCCTTGTTGTGTTCATGGCGGCCGTGTGGCCGACTCTCGCCACGACGGCCTTCGGGGTCAGTTCCTTGAGGAAGGAGTATTTGCATGTCGCCGCGATCGTGCAGCTCTCATGGTTTCAGCGGCTCTTCAAGGTCATTCTCCCGGGAGCGGCGCCCACGATCGTCAATGGACTGCGCATTTCGTTTGGCAGTGCGCTCGTGGCGGTGGTGCCTGCGGAAATGCTGCTCGGTGAACTAGGGGTGGGCTATTTGAGCTGGATCGAATGGAACAACCTCGACATCGCCGGCGTCATTTTCGCGATCCTTGTCGTCGGGGTCGTCGGCGTGATTCTCGATGCGGGGTTCAACAAGCTGGCGGGCCTTGTCACCTATCAGGAGTAACCTATGTCCTTTCTCCAAATCGATCATGTCACGAAGTATTTCCCGAACCCGTCGGGTCCCGGCCAGGTGTGCATCTTCAGGGATGCCACCATCAAGGTCGAAAAAGGGGAGTTCGTGACCTGCATCGGTCATTCTGGCTGTGGAAAGAGCACGTTGCTCAACATCATTGCCGGGCTGGAAACACCCAGTGAGGGCGGCATCATCCTCAACGGCCGTGAAGCCAGCGGGCCGGGGTTGGACCGGATGGTGGTCTTCCAGAACTTCGCGTTGATGCCCTGGATGACGGTCTTTCAAAACATTGCGCTGGCCGTGCGTTCTGCCTATCCCGACTGGAGCCATGAACAAGTCACGACCCATGTCAACAAATACATCGCGCTCGTCGGGCTCAAGGGAGCGGAGGACAAGCGGCCTACGGCCTTGTCGGGGGGCATGAAACAACGCGTCGGCCTCGCCCGGGCGTTCTCCATCGAGCCCAAGGTCCTCCTGTTGGACGAGCCGTTCGCGCAAATCGACGCCTTGACCCGAGGCGTCATTCAAGAGGAATTGATTCAAATGTGGAACACCTCGAGAAATACGGTGTTCATGGTCACGCACGACGTCGATGAGGCCATTCTGTTGTCCGACCGTATTCTCCTCATGACCAACGGCCCGGAAGCGCGAATCGCCGAGATGGTGCACGTGTCGATTGCGCGGCCGCGGTCACGGGAAACGATCATCGAGCATCCGCATTACTATAAGATCAGGAACCATATCATCCACTTCCTCGTTCGGCACGCCAAACATGAGACAGCGACATCCGGTCCATCCACGAATGGGACGCCGGTCATCGTCAATTTTGAGGAGGAATCGGTCGCGACGCATTAAGCGTCGAGGCGAGCGAACTCTCGACGCAGGGCCGGCACAGCCGTGCGGACATCGGATGTCAGAGGCAAAATTGTCAATCACCGTTTCCATCAATGAGGGGGACCTATGGATAAAGAGAAGGTGCGGACCATCGTGAAAGAAAGGCGTCAGAAAAAGAATGTCACCATCGCCGAGGTCGCTAAAGCCGTGGGCAAGAATCCGACCTTCGTGGCCGCCGCGCTGAATGGGAACCATCGCTTTACGGCCGATGAAGCCAAAAAGGTCGGCGCGTTGCTGGAACTGGACGGGGAAACGACGGCCGCTCTGAGCAAGTTTCCGGTCCGCACCGATTTTCCGAATGCGGCGGATCCGTTCAAATATCGGTTGTTGGAAATCATCGGAGTGTACGGCGATTCGTTGCGCGATCAGGCTAATGAAATGTTCGGAGACGGCATCATGAGTGCGATCGATTTCACGCTGGACA
>JAICVE010000112.1 GCA_025935475.1 Nitrospira sp.
GCTTGAGAAGGAACCACAGAATCCGGACCTGATCAACCAACTATTTCGCACGGCACACACGCTCAAGGGTTCGGCCTATACCGTCGGATTTCAGTCGATCGGCGACCTCACCCATTATATTGAGGATTTCATGGGCGCGGTGCGTGAAGGCCGCGTCAAGGTGTTGCCGGGTCATACCGACGTGCTTCTGCGATCGGTGGACGTCGTGCGCCTGCTCATGCGCCGCGATCCGACCTTGACGGGAACTGTCCGGCAGCGGTTTGCCGGGGCCATGAAAGGGCTCAACCAGCTCGAGCAGGTGTCGACGGTCGTTGAGACGGTGGCGAAGGCGGCGCCCGTCCCGACGGCTCCCGAACCCGCCGTCGTCGAGGAGAAACCCCAGCCGGAGGCCGAGCAAACGAAGGCCAGAGAAACCGGCAACGAAGACCGCGAAGTCATTCGTGTCAGCCGTGATCGGCTCGAGCGCCTGCTGAACCTTGTCGGTGAGCTAGTCATCGGCCGCGGTCGGCTCGAGCAGCGTCTCAGTGTGTTGGAGCAGCTCTCACAACAGGTCTTGGCTTGCAAAGTTCGATTGACAGATTCTGTTCGCTCGTTCGAAGAAAAACACACCTTTACGCTTCCAACCTCCGCCGGCGGCACAGCGGATCAGGCAAGGACGGGTAGTGCTGCGGCGGCCTTCCAGGGGTTGAGCGATTTCGGCAGCCTGGAATTCGACAAATACGACGACTTCAACATTCTGGCCCGGCGCATCAGCGAGGTGACGGCCGACATCTCCGAATCGATGACGCAGTTGAGTTCGTCAATCCGCCGGTCGCATGAAGATATGAGTCAGCTGCAGCAGCTCACGCTCGGTATGCGGGATGAGATCGCCCGCGCCCGGATGGTGCCCGTGGGAACGCCATTCACCCGGTTCCGCCGGGCGACGCGTGAGATGGCCAGAGCGACAGGAAAAGAAGTCACCTTGGTGACGTCCGGTGAGCACACAGAAGTGGACACAGGCGTGGTCGAGCGACTGGTTGATCCCTTGGTGCACTTGGTGCGTAATGCTGTCTACCACGGCATCGAACCGGCGGCCATGCGTGTCTCGAAGGGCAAGCCGGCGGCCGGGACGATCTATCTGCATGCCTCCCATCGCGGCAACGCCGTCTTGATCGAAGTCGAAGACGATGGCGCTGGACTCGATATCGAGAAGATTCGCGCCAAAGCGGTCGAGCGGGGGCTGGTCCGCTCGGACATCGCCAAGAACATGCCGGAAGCTGAAGCGATCAAGTTCATTTTCCTGCCGGGATTTTCCACGGCCGAACAGGTCGGCGATCAAGCCGGCCGCGGGGTCGGCATGGATGTCGTCAAACGAGTGATCGAGAGTATGAACGGACACATCGACGTCGAATCCGTGCGGGGCGTCGGCACCAAATTCACGCTGCATCTGCCGCTCACCCTCCTGATCGCGACGGCGCTCATGGTCCGGTGCGGTGAGGAGCGCTACGGGATTCCCTTGCCGAGCGTACGCGAGGTCACCATGCTGACCTCCGGATCGCTGCAGCAGATGGGGGAGCGCTCCATGCTGCATATCGGCGACGAAGCGATCGACGTCCAGCCCTTGCAGCAGTTGGTCTATAGAAACGGTTCGGGGCGGGTCGAAATCGGCAAGCCGGTCGTCATTGTGCGCACGGGCACGGGCCCCATCGGCCTGGCCGTGGATGAATTGCTCGGACGTCAGGAAATCGTCATCAAGCCTATTGGAGCACTCAAGTCTTTGGAGCGGTCAAGCTTCGGCGGCGCGACCATCGATCCCGAAGGGCGCGTCGTGCTCGTGCTTGATCCTGCCAGGCTGTTCTCCGGCGGCGAGAAGCCGGTGGCGCCCTTGGACGCGTCGAATGAGGCGGCGACCGGTACTGCCACCGAGACGCCGTTTGAGGAATCGCCGCCGCAGTCGGAGGTGGAGCAAAAGATTCTGCTGATCGACGACTCCTTGAGCATCAGAAAATTCGTGGGACGCATGCTGGAAACAGCAGGCTACGAAGTGGACACCGCGGTGGACGGAGAAGAAGGGCTGCGCAAAGCGTCCGCGAAGAATTATCGGTTGATCCTCACGGACCTCGAGATGCCGAAGTTGAACGGGTATGAAGTGATCCAGGCGTTGCGCAGCAGGACACAGACGCAGCAAACGCCGATCATCGTCATGACGACTCGAGCCGGCGATAAGCACCGCCAGATGGCGTTGAACGTCGGCGCTAGTTCGTATATCGCCAAGCCGGTGGAAGAACGGGCGTTGATTCAAGAACTGGAACGGTGGATCGGACAAGAGTCCCCTGCGCGGAAAGGGTAGGCCTTCCGTAGGCGTCGGATCGTCCGATAGGCCGGCAATGCCGTTGAGATTCGAATGAGTTTGCGAGGTCATCATAAGGTCACGACTGCCGTGGTGCAGACGGCCAGATTGCTGGTCGTGCGCTTTGGCAAGCAGTGGAGCGCCTTGCCGTCTCAGGGTGTACGGGGTGTGCTCACACCACAGGAGGCCGGCAGGGCAGGCCGGGTCACGTTTGTCGGCGTGACGTATGAGGACGTGGACTTGGCCGGCCGATTGGGCACCACGCTGGATATCTCCAATCCGGACATGCGAGTCGTCCTCTACTCCAACGGGCAGACCCATGGCGCCGTGCGCGTCGAGGAAGTCATCGGCATGATCGAGGTGGAACGCGCGGAATGCCGACCGCTTCCGTCCCACTTCCAAAAGGAAGAACGCACCTGGATCTCCGGGACGACCGGCTACCGCGACCGTCTGGTCCTGATTCTCAGCCCGGAATGGGTCTTAGGCGAACTGGGTGAGGTCGTCGGCAGCGGCGTCAGACCGCACGCCGTATCAGTGTCATAGGGGCAGGATGTTACGTACGAGCCGGCAACAAGACCAGGCGGTCAGTGCCAAGCGATCATGGAACGTGGTCGTATTTTCCGTTGGGGGGAAGAAACTCGCGGCACGCACCGAGGATGTCGGCGGCGTGTCCCCATGGATCGATCCAGTGCCGGTTCCGAGCCGTACGCCGTTTGTCGGGGCCATGCTCAAACGCGAAAAAGACGTGATGCCGGTGTATGACTTGGCGACCCGGCTCAGCCGGGAGCTCGAAGGCGATCCGCTCTTGTGTCTGGTCGCGCGTCATGTCGACGGTCCCTTGGCGATCTGCATCGATGGGGTCATTCCCTCGCTACACAATGTGGATGTCGCCCACATCGTCCCGAGCAAGCGCCTGGACCTGGAAACGCTGGGAACCTTTACCGATGAAGGACAAGAGATCGACATTGTCGCGCTCCAACGGCTGGGGCGCAGACGCCAGGACCATCTCCGGTCATAAGGTGTTGAGAGAAAGGAATAATACATGCCGAAGATCCTGGTCGCAGACGATAGCATTGCCGTTCGCAAGGTTGCCGAACGGCTGCTGACGGAGGCCGGGTTAGGCGTGACATTGGCGGCCAACGGCGAGGAGGCCTTGGCGTTGCTCGCAAAAGAGGTCCCTGACCTCATCGTGTCCGATGTCATCATGCCGGACAAGAGCGGGTATGAGGTCTGCGCATTCGTACGCGGACAGGCCGCACTAGCGAAGACGCCGGTGCTGCTGATTTCCGGCATCGTCAATGACGAAGTCACCAAGCAGGCCGAGTCGTGTCACGCCGATGGCGTACTGAAGAAGCCGTTCCAAGGCACGTCGCTCAAAGATCGGGTGCTGGACCTCCTGGGCAAAAAGCAACAGGCGGCTCCTGCCAAACCCGCTCCCCAGGCCGGGGCTTCAACGACGCCCACCCCCAGCATTGCGATTTCAGCAGAGCCGGACCCCTCTTCCCCGGCGCTCGAGAAACTCAAACAGGTCGAAGCAGAGCTAGAAAAGGAACGCCGTCAAAGGGCGGAATTGACGCAACGCCTGTCTCAACTCGAGGGTCAGGCCGGTCGCGTCAAAGACCTGGAGGTCCAAGCCGCGCGGGTCAAAGACCTCGAAGTCCAGGCAAGCCGGATCAAGGAACTGGAAGTCCAGTCGAGGCGCCTCAATGAGTTGGAAGTACAGGCGGGGCGTGTCAAAGAACTTGAATCGTTGCTGGCCAGCGAACGTGAGCATGCCGCGCAGGGGAAAAAGGCCGCAAGCGAACTGGCCAACGCCACTCAACGGCTGAAAGAGCTGGAAACGCTCTGGAAGAACGAGCGAGAACAGGCGGCACAATCCAAGAGGCTCGCTGCAGACTTGCAAAGCCAGGCGGCTCGCGCGCAGGAGCTAGAGGGCGCGCTGCAGAAAGAACGGGCACTAACGGCGCAGCAGACACAGCGCATGAACGAGCTGCAGAAATCCGTGAGCAGGGTACAGGAGCTTGAGGCCGCCTTGAATGCCGAGCGCCAAGCGGCGACGCAGTTGGTGCAACAAATGACGGCGATGGAGAAGGCGGTGAGTCGCTCGCATGAGTTGGCCCAGCAATATTCCCGCGAACAACAGCGTGTCGAAGAGCTCACCCGTCGTTTGGCAGACACCGAGAACAGCGGGGGAAAAGCGAAGGAAGTCCAACAGCTCTTGGAAACCGAGCGGGAACGCAACGCGGTCCTCGCCCGCCGCGTCTCAGAAACCGAGATGGCTGCGCAGCAGGCCACGAAGCGGTTCGAGGAAATGGCCAAGAAGTTGGGCGAGATTGCGGGCTTGGCATCCCAGCTCGGAGGCGGGTCCAAGCGGGCCTGATGCGTCTGTGGTCGATGTCATCCGCCGGTGATTCTCCCTTGCACACCCGCAGGCAACCGACCGCTCAGCGCAATGGCTTTTCCGTGGGGTCCCGCCGCAGTGAGGGAGTGAATGCATGTCGGGCGATACGTCAGATGAATTTCAAAAAGAGCTCGTCGATCTCTTTGTCCAGGAGGCCCACGAATGGCTCCAGAACATTCATGTGGCGCTGGACGAACTGCAGCAGGGGCCGCCGCCAGAACGCCATCACGCGCTGATCGGCACCCTCACGGCTGGAGTCACCAATCTCGGGGGATCCGCCGCCACCATCAATCTTCCTGACGTGGAACAAGCCAGTTTCGCCGCGCTGCCCTTCATCGAGGCGATCAAGGATCCGACAAAGTCATTGTCCGTGCAAGATTTCCTTTCCCTCTGTAAACAGCTCGGACAGATCCACACGGCATTGACGAACGCCACGGGCGTGTCCTTCGAATCGGTCGCCGAGACGGAAGCCGTGGAGCCCGCACCTGTGGTGTCCCCGGCAGAATTCCTCGACACTCTCCGCACACTCCAGTCGACGCAGGCGCCTCCGGAGGGTCCGATGGAACGAAACCTGATCAAGACCCTGATCGATCAGATGGAAGGACAGGTACAGGCCGGCGTCCAGCAAGTCGGCGTCGATGTCATTCAAGGCTACCTTGATCGCATGGCGGCGTCCGAAGAGGCCTTTGTCCAGGTCATCGATGCGCAGATGCCCGGCTTGACGGCGAAGCTCACCGCCTTGGCCGCCG
This sequence comes from Nitrospira sp., assembly GCA_025935475.1. Classification (GTDB taxonomy): domain Bacteria; phylum Nitrospirota; class Nitrospiria; order Nitrospirales; family Nitrospiraceae; genus Nitrospira_C. The sequence continues at coordinate 5,480 of JAICVE010000112.1, forward strand.
ATCCTGCGGGTCCCGGTGAGGCCTTGGAGGCATCCCTTCAAGATGTAGCGCAGTTACGCGCCGAGGCGCAGCAGGTCAATGTGACGCCGGCCATGACCTTCTTTGGAGGATTACAAAGTCTCTTGTCAGTCGTGGCCCAGCACCGCGTGCGACTCGCCGGCACCCGCGTGCAAGCGGTGATCGGCCGGCTGGCCGCCATCCGCGAATTGATTCATCAGTGGGTCGAGCACGGCAGGGCCGAGCGAACGGCCATCGGACAGGCGCTGCCGGCACGATGACCGCCATTGGCCGCCGCTCTGCGCTGACATGCTTTCCCATCGATCGCCTCAAATGAGGGTCCATGCGTCGCGGATAGAGCGATAGGAAGAGATGGAAGAACGACGAGCCACAGATGTCTACCGACGGGCCGAGCAGGAGTTGACCTCCCTGGCCTCGACGATCCAACGCCACGATCCCCTGGACATGGCCGTGGTATCGGCATTGGCGAAGGACATCGCCGATTCGATCGCCCGTAACGATCAACTCGTCGTCCAGGCGTTGGCGGGGCCGAGCGGATCCACATTAATCACCAATCTGATCAACGTGAGCATCTTGGCGACGAAGGTTGGGTCCGGCTTAGGCTACTACGGTGAGGAACTTGAACGACTCACCCTGGCCGGCCTTCTCCACGACATCGGCCTCTTTGCCGTCCCTCCATCGGTCGTGACGAAGTCCGGACGACTGACTCACGAGGAACGGACCTTGATCGAGCAGCATCCGGAGCTGGGCTATCAGTTGATCCACAAGGAGGGCTCTGATTGGGAATGGGTGGCTGAGATCGTTCGTCAGGCCCATGAACGCTGGAATGGACGAGGGTATCCCAATCGGCTCAAGGGCCGGGATATTCATGAAATGGCTCAAATCATCGGTGCGGTGGATGTGTTCGATGCCCTGGTAACGCCGCGTCCGTATCGCCGCCGATTTTTCCCTCATGAGGCTGTGCGTGAACTGCTGGTCGCCGAACGGTCGGCATTCCCTCGTGAGATAGTAAAAGCATTAGTTGAGCAATTATCAGCATACCCATTGGGAACACTGGTCAGACTGACGACCGGAGAAATCGGGAGCGTTGTCGGCACCAACGTCGAATTCCCACTGCGGCCGATCGTGGCGGTGGAGTCCGACGGTGGACGGGAGAAGCGGGAAATCGATCTGAGTTCGTCGCCTCTCGTCTCCATTATAGAAACGGTCGAGTCTCCGGATGTCGCACGGGTTTCTTTTACTTCCGGGCTCTCGTCGGATCGGCGGTCGAAACAGGGGCCAACCGTTTCGGACCAATTCGCGTCGTTGCTGGAAAACCTGGATGCGTTAGCCAGCGCCATTCAAGGCGTCGTTGAGTCTCGATCTACAGCTTCGGATGCGAGGCCCCAGTCCGATAGCTGGGCACCGGGCCGTCCGACAACTCAGGACACCCTCGATGCCAGTTTCGAACGGGAGGTGGTCGGCCTGTTTGCCCTAGAGGCGCACGAGTGGCTGGCGCAAATTCATTCTGCTGTGAAGCGGCTGGGAGAAGGGGTGAACGGGCCCGCCAAGTCCAAGCTGTACGGCATCATGCTGCAAGGGCTCACCAATCTTGCCCGATCTGCAGCCACGGTGCATCTGACATCGATTGAAGAGATGGCGTTGAAGCTGCTGCCGACTCTTCACGATGTCGGGCGGCAGGATCCCAGAGCGATGGCCGCGGCGCTGTCCGCCCTGCAGTCAGGACTCCAACGAATCAGTGCGGCGGTCCGTGTTGCGGAGGGGAGGCCGGACGAACCTTCGGAAACATTCGAAGCAATGGAAGTTCCAGCGTTCAGGGCGGAACCTCCCGTGAGCTCCATACCGCTGAGAGCTGGCGCCTCGTTGCTGACCGCATTGCGCGATCTCCAACACGTTCGGTCACGATCGGAACAACCGGCCCGCGACGTGCTCGATGCCGTGATTTTTCGGGCGGAACAGGTAGGCGCGGACATCTCGGTGGACGGGATCCGGCGCATCTTGGACGAACTCGACCGGATGGACGAACGCTTTGTCGAGGAAGTCAGCCGGCGCATTCCCGTCCTGAGCCGAATCCTTGCTGAGCTTCAAGCAGCAAGCACGTCGGACGTTGTCACGTCCTCGCAGCTGGCTCCCATCATCGAACACGTGGAAGCCCTGCATCAGGCGTCCGAAGCGGTGCAGGCCGGCACGCTCACCATGTTTCTCCAAGGCCTCCGAGCGTTTCTGATGGTCGCCGCCTCTCGGAAAAACACGACGCTGGCTCAGCGGCTGAAAGCGGTAGACAGTCGCATTCAAGCGCTGGTGCCCATGGCCGAGCAATGGGTCAGCATTGGACGCGTCGAACGAGCGGCCATCTCCGAAATCCTTCCGGTCAGCTGACAGGATTCTGCGCGCCATACAGCGATTGTCATCTGCTGGGTGCTGCCGCCGATGAGTGGTCCGGCGGAGCATGTTCCCGGCCGCTGCCCAACGGCTGGCGCGTGGTCATTTTGAACCCGGCCCATGGGGCCCAGCGAAATCGGGCGACCCTAATGGAAGAGGTGGCCCATGTTTTTCTGGGTCATAAGGCGAACAGACTGGCCGCGATCACCCCCGAAAAAAAGCGGGCCGACGCAACTGGTAGCTCACCTCAGCGGGCGGGGCGCATGCTGGCGCGAGACTACAACCAGTCCGATGAAGAGGCTGCATACTCGATTGGGGCGGCCGCGCTGGTGCCCTTTGGAGCGCTGCGCCGGTACGTTATGGAGGGGCGAAAATCACTTGAGATCGCGCGTCACTTTCGGGTCAGCAGGCAGCTGGTGGAATACAGAATCAAGGTCACCCTCC
>JAICVE010000235.1 GCA_025935475.1 Nitrospira sp.
GCCTTAATGACCTCTTCGACCTTCCACCACGCACCGATGTTGCCGGGATTGATACGAACACAATCAACGATCTCTGCGGCTTTCAAGGCCAACCGATGGTCGAAATGGATGTCTGCGATGAGCGGCACCGCCATGGCCGCTTTGATGCGGGGAAGCGCGGCAGCAGCTTCTTCATCAGGCACCGCGACGCGGATCAGTTCGCATCCGGCCGCCTCAAGCTGCCGGATTTGCTCCACCGTCGTCGTCACATCTCTCGTATCGGTCGAACACATCGACTGGACCGAAACGGGCGCGTCGCCGCCGATCTTCACTTTGCCGACTTGAATCTGCTTAGTGGGGCGTCTGGTGATGTGCATTGAACAATCTGGGCGCTTAACTCTGGGCGCTTAACTGCCCTGCTCGTCCCCGTGCGGCAGGTGATCGACCGCTGCGGAGAAGAGTTCCGGCTCGTGGGAAGCAATTGGGCTCTTCGTGACTAATTCCTTCACGCTGCGGTATATCCCATCGGTGGTCAATCCGTACCGTTCCCGCAGCAGGTCCTGGGGGCCTTGCTCGATGTACCAGTCTGGAAGCCCGATGACCTTCGTTTTGACGGTCACGCCGGCCTCGGACAAGGCTTCGAGAACCGCGGAGCCGAAGCCGCCCATTTTGCAGCCTTCTTCGACCGTCACGACATAGCGTACCCGCTTGGCGATATTCACGATCAATTCCTGATCGAGAGGTTTGACGAAGCGCGCGTTGATGACGGCGGTCGACAGCCCCTCATGGCTCAATTGCTCCGCCGCCTTGACCGCCGGCCATACCGACACGCCGATCGCGATAATCGCCACGTCGGTTCCGTCCCGCAAGAGCTCGCCTTTGCCGATCGGGAGCTCTTTCTGCTCGCGATCCATCGGCACGCCCAGGCTGACGCCCCGTGGATAGCGGATGGACGCTGGGCCCTCATACTGCAGACCGGTTTTGAGCATGTGCTGCAATTCGTTTTCATCTTTCGGCGCCATGACGACCATGTTCGGCATGTGTCGCAAGTAGGCGTAATCGAAGGCGCCGTGATGCGTTGTGCCGTCCTCGGCAACGAGACCACCGCGATCGATGCAAAAGGTCACTGGCAGATTCTGGGTGGCAACGTCATGCACCACTTGATCATAGGCGCGCTGGAGGAACGTGGCATACATGGCGACGACCGGCCGCATGCCCTGAGCTGCCAAGCCGGCCGCAAACGTCACCGCATGCTGCTCGGCAATTCCCACGTCATAGAGGCGGTCAGGAAATTCCTTTTCAAAGGCGTTCAGGCCCGTGCCCTCGCACATCGCCGCGGTGATCGCCACGACGCGCTTGTCATCACGAGCCGCTTGAATCAACGACTCGATAGCGATTTGGGTATAAGAAGGTCGCGCCGCCTTCTTCGCCGGCGCGCCGGTTTCGCGGACAAACGGCGGACAGGCATGGAACCACACCGGGTTTTTCTCGGCTGGCTCATAGCCCAGTCCCTTCTTCGTAATGACATGGAGAAGGACCGGCCCTCTCATCTTGAGGACGTTCTCGAGGGTGGGAAGCAGATGCTCGAAATTATGGCCGTCGATTGGACCGGCGTAGCGGAATCCCAATTCTTCGAAGAGCAGCCCTGGGAGGATGGCACCCTTGGCCAACTCTTCCGCGCGACGGGCCAGCTTCTCGACGTCATATCCGATGTGCGGAATTTTCCTCAGTAATTGGCCGGTTTCCTCCCGCATTTTCGTATAAAAATCGCCGGTGAAGGTTCGGTTCAAATAGGAGGAAATGGCACCGACATTCTTGGAGATGGACATCTGATTGTCATTGAGAATGACGACGAAATCCTTGCCGAGGCCCCCTGCATGATGCAGCCCCTCGAGCGTCATGCCGGCGGTCATGGCTCCATCACCAACCACGCAGACGACTTTGTGCTTGAGGCCCTGCTGTTCCCGGGCCTCGACCATCCCGTAGGCGGCCGAAACGCCGGTCCCCGCATGCCCGGCATTGAAGGTATCGTAGACGCTTTCCTCGCGCTTGCAGAATCCGCTCAATCCGCCGTATTGGCGAAGGGTGTGGAACTGCTCCCGCCGCCCGGTGAGCAGCTTATGCGCGTAGGCTTGATTGCTGGTATCCCACACGATCTTGTCCTGGGGGGTATCCATCAGATAGTGCAGCGCCACCGTCAACTCGACCACGCCCAGGTTCGAGGCCAGATGGCCTCCGACGCTGGACACCGCTCCGATGATCTGCTCCCTAAGCTCTTGGCAGAGTTTGGGAAATTGCGCGGGTTTGAGCCGCTTGAGATCAGCGGGGCTGTGGATGGTCTTCAAAATCGACATGCCGAAACTCCTTTGCGAGAGTTCATGGCCCAGTAATCGGGCTGAATCCAGATAGGCTTGGCGAAGGGCTATGCGGTCTGCATGCTGGCGGGGGTAGTCTCACACAACCCTCAATTGCTGTCAAGCGGATAGGGGTTCCGGACTCCTCGCAATGGGATCAACTCTGGAAGCGGTAGGTAAACAGGACCCCTAATGTAAAATCGGCGGCGCCACCCGTGACGAAGTCAATATTCTCAATGGCATAGGCCTGCCAGAGCCAATGTTGAGCAAAACGGTAACTGAAGCCGGCGACCAACTCGGATACACCCTTGTCGAAGACCTCTAGGCCAACATTCCTGAAGGGGGTCGTGTAATAGTCAAACTGCATGGTCAGGGAGAAGTTCTCCGACCAAAGGTATTCGGCCGCGGCCATGCCCATGATCGTGGGATACAACGCGAAGCCGGCGATCCGCCCAGTTGGAACCACGCCGTTTAAGTTGCCATACATCACCCACCGGCTTCCAAGCGCCTTCTCGATCGCTAGTCCGAGCCCAAAGTCCGGGCTGCCGCTGCCGAAATACTCGTTTTGGTCGCCTGTAGGAAGTTTGATCGCCGTCCGAAGCGAAAGCGCGGGCATGTCAGAGGTCTCCCTGACCAGCTGATATTTGACCTGCACCATGCTGTCGCCGAGGCCGAGCGCGCCCTTTGTTCCGTTGATGACCTGCTGCCCGTTGCGCGTTATGTTGTAGACATAGTTGACATTGCTGAGCGCGCTGCGCGCCGGCGAGAGCCCGGTCGTGGCCCGCTCGACGCCTTCGATCATGCCGGACATGATCCCTGTGTAGCGGTACAGGAAGGGGAGTTCGAAGCCGACCTCGAGCTTCGAGGTCACGCCATACCGCAGGAAAAGTCCGGTCCGCAGAGTCTCGAATTTCATCTGGGCACTAGCATTTTGCGGGAGTTCGGAATACACCGCGGCGGTTTCCGCCAGTTCCAGGCGTACGTCGAGCGTCCCTTGGCTGAGCACGACGGCACGGTCTGCCGGCATATTCAGTACCAGCTGCTGGAGCGGGTTGAAGTTTCGTACAGGAAAGGGGCCGAACCCTTCGGCCGGAGCTTGAGACGGATGCAAACATAACGCGGCGGCCAACGCCCCCAACACTGCCCGGCGCGCTCCATCCTTTCTCCAACGATGGGACGGCGCCGCGTCAGTAGGGGAAGTCCAGCCCCGCGAAGATGGCGCCACCCTCCTTGCTGAAGCCATAGTCGATTCGGCCGACGACGTTGGGACGAACGATGCCCCGAAACCCGATGCCCGGCGTCATACGGTAGTCCTTGAAGCTGACATCCTTGAAGCTGTTGAATACTTGGCCTGTATCGAGAAACGTCGCCATTTCGAAATCTGCCGCGACGCCCGCAATCTTGGCCCGTGCAAGGTGAATGCGCTCCTCGATGCTTGCTGCAATCAGGTTTTTGTCGATGAAGCGGTCGACACCGTACCCCCTCAGATTGTTCTGACCCCCTAGTGAACTTTGCTCGAAAAAGGGGACTTGCGAGCCTAAGGTTGCCTGTAGATCTGCCCGGATGATCAGTATGGCGCGCTTCGATTCGCTCGGAAATAGCTTCTTTATGTCCAGTTCGTAGCGTGAATAGAGTGGGAAATCGCTATTATGGACGTTTTGATTCAGTTCGGCATAAGCGGTCACCGCCATGCCATCCGTCGGAGAAGTCAGATTGTTCCTTGTGTCGTAATAGAATGTGGCGCGGGTTCCGATGATGAGCGTGTCGCCCTCGACCCCTGGGACCGTTGGGAAGACATCCCCCGTGAAGGGCAGGTCGGTCGCGCCCTTTTGAAGGCTGACTTGACGCACGCGTTGTCCCACGGCTATCTGGGTCACCTCGTTCGCATACACGCCGAACCGCCAGTTGCCCCGGAGTTCGCGGGCCGTATAATTCGTTTCATCCGCTTCGATGGTGGTTTGCCCCAGCCCAAAGAACCGGGATGTCGCGTTCTTGAAGAAGGAGCCGCCAAACGTCAGAAAGTAACGGCCGTCGGAAAAGGCCGGGTCGACATAGTTGAACAACAGTTTGCGTTCGATTCGTTCCGTGTAAGACGCGATAAACTGCATTTGACGGCCACCGGTGTCGTACCGGAAGAGATTGAACGTCCCTCTGGTGCCGACGATCGAGTTCTTGATGAGCATCGGTGCCATGAGATACCTCAGCTCGCCGTCGGGATCCGTGATCAGAATCGGCACGATGAGTCCGGCATCGCTGCCGTCGTTTTTCGAGGTCGAGGCCGACGGAATGGGGAACACCTGCGTGTCCGCCCCGACCGAGGTGACAGACAGCGGTGCCATCCCTGCGAGCAGGCATACAAGAAAGACGGCGATGCCGCGCAGGATCCTCATGGGCGATCGGTTCGCGGATGTTACGGGGATTTGATCTTTTCGGACTTCTTGCGAAGCTGCTCGACGAGGTCGGCGTAACTGCCGTTGCGGAGGATTTTGCTGAACTGCCCGCGATAATTATTCACGAGACTGACGCCGTCCACGACGACGTCATACACGCGCCAATCTGAGCCCTTGTGAAGCAGCCGATAATCGAGAGGAATCTCGGTCTTTCCCGTCAGGACTTTGGTCCGCACCTCGGCATACTCTTTTTCGTTCCGCTCATTCACGTACTGCACACCCTCGCCTGAATA
>JAICVE010000442.1 GCA_025935475.1 Nitrospira sp.
AGGTTGTTGTACAGGATGCCGAGCGCCCGGTGGTCGTTCAGTGCGCGAAGCAGATCCATCGCCTCCATATAATAGGGACGGGCCTTTGCCGGATGGCCCGTCCCGATATGCAGGTTCCCGAGATTGACCAACGTATGGGCGATGGCGTGCGGGTTTTGCTCTGAGCGTTGAATGTCCAGCACTTCGCGGTAACAGCGCTCGGCCGCTTCGAAATCCTCACACAGCGCACAGGTGTTGCCAAGGTTGCCGAGGGAATTGGAGAGTTCCCCAAGGTCGTTCGTCGACCGGTCCTCCTCTACGGCGGCCTCCCAGGCCGTTCTCGCCTGCACCAAATCGCCCCGGTGGAGAAAGATTCTTGCACGGTGCTTGTGAGCCTCGGACATGATCGGCCTGGACGTTAGTCTCCGCCTTTCGGAGTATCCTGTCTGAACTCTCGCTGCAGGTCGTCCTCATGATCCATCCCGAGCCCCGCGCGGAAGGATCCACACAACTCCTCCACCTGATCTCGATCCGCCCGGCTTTTACCTTCGGGAGAGGTGAGATAGTGTTCACAGAGTCGGAGACCGGTGTGAAAGTGACGGGGAATCGTCTCTTCCGTGACTTGCTGCCAGGTGATGTAAATGCAAAAGGCTTGGAAGGCGCTGGCGCCGGGGTGGCGCTGTGCGAGATCCAATAACGCTTCATAGGCCTCCGTGGCCTCCCGGCCAGCGCTCGAAGAGAAGACCTGCTCTAATTCGACCGCCGTATCCCAGTCTCCTCCCAGTTCTATTTCTGCCTCGCGGAAGGCACTCTGCGCGGCCAATGCGGGATCGAATCGCATGCAACATTCCTCCGGCGAACGGTGTCACGAGTGTAGCCTCGCCTCCGTTCTGGTATCAACTCGTAGGCTTCATTTACTTTTCGACGGCGGGCTTTGTACACTGGCGTACTGCTATGACAGTCAATCAGCCGGTAGGCGTTCAGGGGGATCAAGCCGCGACAGATCTAGTCGACCAGGTCATTCAGTATCACATCCAAACGAAGCATCACTTCCACCGGTATGCCCGCTCAGCGGGATATCTGGACTGGGCAAATCAGCCCGATCCCTTCCGGCGATACGAAGGAACGACCTTAACCCCCCTGCCATTGCTCGCTCCGGATGAGGCGCCTATTTCGCCGTCCTATCGCGACATGTATCAACAGGGAGCGGTTCCCTCTCAAGCGCTTACCGCTAGGTCTCTGTCACGGTTTTTCGAGTTGGCACTCGCTCTGTCCGCGTGGAAGCGCGCGGGAGAATCTGAATGGGCACTGCGCAGCAATCCGTCGTCGGGCAATCTGCATCCGACCGAAGGCTACGTCCTCATTCCATCTCTTGATGGCTTGGAACTGAAGCCCGGCCTGTACCACTATGCGCCAAAGGAACATGGACTCGAACTGAGGGCAGAATTAGGGGTTGAACACGTAGTGGAGCTGCTTCGTCCATTTCCGCCTCATGCGTTTCTGCTCGGTCTGACATCCGTGCACTGGCGTGAGGCGTGGAAATATGGAGAGCGGGCCTTTCGGTATTGCCACCACGATGTGGGACATGCCATCGGGAGCGCCAGGATGGCGGCTGCCACGTTAGGCTGGCAGGCGGTCCTCCTGGACGGGTGTGCGCAAGAAACGGTGGGAAGGGTAGTGGGAACGCAGCGGGCAGCGGACTATCTCCAGGCCGAGACCGAACACCCGGATTGTGTCATGGCCGTGTGGCCATCCGCAGATCAGAATCAATCCGCAGGTAGAACCATGCCGTTGTCTCTCGATCCCGTGCATGTGGAAGCGCTGACAAGTGCGAAATGGGTTGGCACAGCGAATCGCCTGAGCGCCGATCATGGCTTCCATTGGGATATCATCGACAGAGCAGCTGACGCCACATGGAAGACGCAGGCTGAGAGGGACACGATTCCTCTGGGTCAGGTTCCCATCGGCCGATCGCCTTCGGGAGAAGGATCGAGCCCGGAACACACGTCGGCCGCACAGATCATTCGTCAGCGCCGGAGCGCCGTCGCTTTCGATGGCCAGACGTCAATATCGGCCACCACATTCTTCACCATGCTCGAACGGGTGATGCCGTATCATGCACTGGCACAACTGTCGCGACCCATGCCCTGGGACGCATGGCCCTATGCTCCCGCCATCCATCTCATGCTGTTCGTTCATCGAATCGATGGACTGACGCCCGGCCTCTATTTCCTGGTTCGTGATGTCGGCAAACTGGGGTTTATCCAGCAGTCCATGAATTCGGAACTCATGTGGCAGCAGGCGCCGGATTGCCCTGACCGCCTTCCGCTCTACTGGCTGCTCGAAGGCGACGCGAAACGAGTTGCGGCACAAGTCAGCTGTCATCAGGACATTGCCGGAGACAGCGCCTTTTCATTCGGGATGCTCGCCGAATTCGAAGGCCCGTTGCGGCAACGGGGAGCGTGGTGGTATCCACGAATGTTTTGGGAGGCAGGGCTCTTGGGACAGGTGCTGTATCTGGAGGCGGAAGCGGCGGGAGTGCGCGCGACCGGCATCGGATGTTTTTTTGACGACCCCGTGCACGAGATTGTGGCCATCAA
>JAICVE010000174.1 GCA_025935475.1 Nitrospira sp.
CATACCAAGCACGGCCGCTTTCAGTCCCCGCCTTGTCCGCAATGAGGGAGCCTTCATCATGACCGGCCCTCCTGGCTCGACACTGCGGTCGTCAGGGCTTTTGAGCCCGTCTTCTTGACCAGCGTGGCGACCGTCCTGTTCGACTTCGTGAAGTATTGAGTGGCCACGCGCTGGATGTCGGCCGGGGTGACCGCGGCAATTTTGTCGCGGGATTTGACGACGTAGCGCCAGTCTCCGGCCACCGTCTGATAGAGGGCCAGCTGGGACGCGAGCCCGCTGTTCGACCGCAGGGCGCGAACCATATCGGCATCGAGATTGTTGATGATCCGTTCCAGTTCCTTGGAAGAAACCGATTCTCTCTTGAGCCGTTCAAGCTCGGCCAGGATTGCGGCCTCGACTTCCGCGGTCGTGTGCGGCGCGAGTGGAGTCGCGCTCAGCACGAACAGGTTAGCCGAGCGAACACCCGGATAGTTCGCGTCGGAATTGACCGACGCGGCCAACCGGGAATCCCGCACGAGCTTGCTGTACAAGCGCGAGGTCGGTCCGTCCGTCAACAATTCGTCGATGACATCGAACACATAGTCATCGGGATGACCGAGGCCGGGCTTGTGGAAGCCGATCGCCAACGACGGTTCGGCGTCGAATTCGACTTCGACGCGCCGCTCTCCGCGCTGAGGAGGCTCGACGGTGACAATCTGGGGCGGCGGCGGTCCGGCGGGAATCTTCCCGAAGGTATTTTCGATCAAGGTCATCACTTCCTTCGGATCGATATCGCCTACGATGCCGATGGTCGCCTGGCCGGGACCGTAGTAGGTTTTGAAAAAGGCTTCGGTGGCCGCCGGCGTCAGCGAGAGAATGTCGGATTCCCATCCGATCGTTGGTACGCCGTAGTGATGAGCGCGAAACGCCGCGGAGGTGAACGTTTCATAGAGCGATCCGGTGGGGCTGTCGTCGTTCCGCAACCGACGTTCCTCCATCACGACGCCGCGTTCCTTGTAAAACTCGCGGAGGACAGGACTGGCCATGCGGTCGGATTCAATCGCCGCCCAGAGCGGCAACCGGTTGGAAGGCAAGCTGATCACATACCGGGTCAGGTCCTTTCCGGTCGAGGCATTGAGACCGACGCCGCCATGGCGCTGATAGAGGAGGGCCACTTCGTTGCCTGCGACATATTGAGCGGCCTGGTCTTGAAGTTCCTTGAACCGCTTCTGCAGCTCTTCGATGGCGGCTTGTTCAGCCGGCTCGGCCGGCATGTCCGCGCCGCGCCGCGAGATGTCGCGCTGCCGTTGCTCGAGCTCGGTTCCGACCCGATGCAGCTCGTCCAAAATCGGCTTTTCCTTCTCGTAATCCTTTGTCCCGACGGTGCTGGTGCCCTTGAATGCCATGTGCTCGTAGAGATGCGCCAGGCCAGTTTGGCCCACCTGTTCGTTCACTCCCCCCACCCCGAAGGTCATGTTGATCGAGACGACGGGAGCCTGATGCCGCTCCACCATTAAGATGGTCATGCCGTTCGCCAGCGTATGCTCGATCACGCGTTCCGCGAGACCGGACGGCGCCGCGGCACTCAGGCCGAGGGTGAGGCCGAAGCTGACGAGCACAGCGCTGACCGACGCCACCACCCGATGGGCAGGAAACGTCCTGTGACCCTGTGTCCGCTGGCTTGCTGTGGTATTCATTCAAAAATCTCCATCAATTCTTCCGGTCGTTCAATAAACCAATCCGGCTGGCATGCAGCCATCTTTTCCCGATTGCCCATGCCATAACCGACGGCGCACACGCGGATGCCGGCGTTGTGGCCGCCGTTGATATCGTTGGTGCTGTCACCGACCAACACCGTCCGGTCTTTCGACACGTTCAGACGTTCCATGATGTGCAGCAACATGCCGGGTTCGGGCTTCAAGCCGAATCCATTGTCACCCCCGACGACGACCTCAAAGTACTGAGGACCCAGTCCTCGCAGAATGACGTTCGTATATTCGATCGATTTGTTCGTCGCGACGGCCTTCCGCTTGTCCGAAAAATGGCCGAGCGTTTTCTCCACACCGGGATAGAAAACGGTCCGATCCAGACAATGGGCGAGGTAGTGCCGGCGAAAGACGCTGAGCGCATCCTCAAAACTCACCCGGTTGTGTTCTCCGACCGCCAGCCGAAGCAGCTTCTTGACCCCATCGCCGACAAAGCCGAAAATTTCCTCCACGGGCCGCTGCGGCACTCCCAGCTCTTCCAGCGCAAGATTGACCGATGCGGCGATATCCCATTTCGATTCGATCAGGGTGCCGTCCAAATCGAAAATCAACAATTCCAGCGCCGTTTTTCCCATTCCAATCCTCTATTTGACCTTCCGCAGCTCGCTCTGCAGCGTCGCGAGGCTCTCACGTTTGGCTGGCTCGGTTTCCTTCACCCAGGCTTCCTTCACGTAGTTGATCATGCGCTTCTGGCCGACATGGGGAGGCAACATGGGCTCGATGATGCGCCAGCGATTCTTGACCGATTTGACGCGGACACGGATCTCTTCAACGGAGGTCTCAGGAAGAAACCCTGCGGTTTCCAGATATACGGACCCGATCACCTGGAAGGTGACGGGAATGACCACTTCCAACCGATTGACCACTTCCCAGTCCCGATGATGCTCGGCGACCGAAAATTCCCGAATGACGACGACCTTTCCCCATATCGGCTCGGTGTCCCAGCTCCGAAAGGGTGCCAGCGCCTCAAAAGACATCGAATCGAGCTTAGCGCCCTTTTGATCGAGCTCAAAATATTTCTTCACTATCTCAGCCGGAGAGTGGCTGAGTCCGCCCGTTTGGGCCCACGCTGCACCTCCCTCCATGCCCACCAACAGCGCCAGCAGGGTCATGGTCGCAAGGACCGGCGACACAGCGATCATCATGGACCTGCACGACAGCATGATGCTCATCGGTCGGGGTAGAGACGGTTCTTCACAGAGCGTGCGGGGTAACACCATCGTGGCACGGCATGTCATTCTACCAAAGGCGTTCCGCGAAAGCATATCGGATCAAGGGCGTCGTCGGTCAGCGTTGACCTGTTCTGAGATCGCATGTTACCGTTTTCGCCGCTCTCCCGCCGGAAACCGGCCGACGCCCCGTGTGTCGCCAATATGTGGGACCTATCACGTCGTGGGGTGAACTGGCTGCACGTTCTGTCGACGTGCTGCATTCTCTGGGCCGTCACATGCCCTGCGGCTCCTTCGGAAAGTCGGGCACATGCCGTCGAATTGGCGGCGGCAGAGACCGAGGCTTCTGCGCCGAAACTGCCGGAACGGCAGGCCTCCGGGGCGCGGACGGCGATTGAACGTACGGCGCCGGCAAAGGCCTATGCATTGCTGGAGGCGCTCCGGCAGCGAAATGGAGAACCGCTGGCCGGGTATGTCGGCGGTAAGGCCTTTCAGAATCGGGAACGGCGGCTGCCGCTCGGCCGCTATAAAGAATACGACGTCAACCGAAAAATTCCCGGCCGCTCGCGCGATGCGGAACGGCTTGTCATCGAGCAAGATACCGGCAAGGCCTATTACACGGATGACCATTACCGTACGTTCTTTCCGTTGAATTGACCTGCCATGGCCATTCACGACGCACAACTGTCCCTCTCGACTCATCTTCAATCGATCAAACCTCCGTGGAGCGCTTTACTCCTCCTCAAGGCTGGACAGCGCGCCGAGTCAACCGTCACGGTCCCCGCCGGGTTTCTCTGTAAAGTCGTGCGTGGCGGAAAATGCCGAAGCGACAAGGCGCTTTTCGCCGAACTGGCCGAAACCTTGGAGTTCCCCGACTACTTCGGTCACAACTGGGATGCACTCGAAGAATGTTTGGCGGATCTGGAGTGGTTACCGGCGAAAGGCTACGTGCTGCTCTTCACGGACGCAGAACTGATCCTCCCTGACGATGAAGAGGAATTCGCGACGCTTCTGGAAGTGCTGAATGACGCGGGTGAGGCCTGGGCGACCGGACAGGCAGCCAAACGAGCCAGACCCTTTCATAGTGTCCTGGCAGTATCCGAGCGCAACAAATCCAAACGCACGCACTGGGGATTGCCGCGAGTGGCCGCCTCCGCTCCCCGACCATCCCGCAGGAAACGAAGCCTTTAGGGTGGAGTTGAAAGCAGGCGAGCGCTGGTTACGAGCGAATTTTCTTGGTGAAATTGAGCAGGCCGGTCCACCGAAACAGCGCAAACGTTGAGGCGGCTCCAAGAAAGCTCGTCGTGCGTCTGGCCTGAATGGAGGCGTGCCAATGTTGACGGATCTGATCGCGATGCAGGACACAAATTCCATGGGTTTCCCGCGCATCGTCTAACGGCGCTTTTTCGCCGACGAATTCGGCTCTTCCCTCTTTCCTGCACCAGGAACATACGACCTTCATTCTTGTTCCTCGGACTGTGGATAACCAACCGCCATCATTAACCCCGGTGTCATCATACGCAAGTGTCAGGCCGCATCCGGTCATCGATAGGCCGTGCATGAAGTCCTGATAAAACGAAGGTTCGTTTTGCTCTGAGCCCTCGGAACTGTATCAATTCAGAGAACCAGCGTATCCATTTATACACTTTTTGACCCCACGTGAGGCAATTCGCGGCAAAATTCAGATGCGGAGTCTCTTTCTTGACCCCCTCAATTTCCGCATGATAGGGTGCCCCGCCGTTATGAAAATCACCCGATCTATCAAGCTCTTCGAAGAAGCCCAGCAACTCATCCCTGGAGGGGTCAACAGCCCGGTCCGCGCATTCCGATCGGTCGGTGGCCACCCCCGGTTTATTCATCGGGCCAAGGGCTCGAAACTTTACGACCTGGATGGGAACACCTACATTGATTATGTGCTCTCCTGGGGACCGATGATTCTCGGTCATGCTTCGCCCCCCGTGATCGGTGCGATCAAGAAGGCTGCCGGACGGGGCACCAGTTACGGCGCCCCCACGGAACTTGAAGTGGATTTGGCTCGCCACATCCGGACGGCAGTGCCATCCATGGAAAAGATCCGTCTGGTTAGCTCAGGGACGGAAGCCGTGATGAGCGCCATCAGGGTCGCGCGCGGCTTTACCAAACGGGACGGCATTCTGAAATTCGAAGGCTGCTACCACGGCCACAGCGACTACCTGCTGGCGAAAGCCGGATCAGGGATGATGACACTCGGGATCCCCGATTCACTCGGCGTGCCGGCCGACTTTGCGAAACATACCTTCACCGCTCCTTACAATGACATCCGCACCGTTCAACGGCTCATGCGGGAACGGGGAAAACACATCGCCTGCATTATCGTGGAACCGATCGCCGGCAATATGGGAGTGGTGCCTCCCGCGCACGATTTTCTCCCAGCCCTTCGCCAATTAACCCTCGAAAACGACAGCCTGCTCATCTTCGACGAAGTCATTTCCGGCTTTCGCGTCGATTACGGCGGAGCGCAGGCCCTGTACGGCATCACGCCCGATCTGACCGTCTTGGGGAAGATTATCGGTGGAGGATTGCCGGTCGGCGCGTACGGCGGACGCACAGAGATTATGGATCTGATCGCTCCCACAGGGCCGGTGTACCAAGCCGGAACGTTGTCGGGCAATCCGTTGGCCGTGACGGCAGGTTTGGCCACGCTCAAGCAATTGCGAGCAAAACAGCTGTACAAAAATCTTGAAGAGCGTTCAGCCGCAGTCGCTGAGGGAATCGGAAAGGAAGCACAACGGGCGGGCATCCCGATCATCCAACACAGGGTCGGCTCGATGTTGACGGCCTTCTTTGCGTCCGATCCCGTCGTTGATTGGAACAGCGCGAAGCGTTCGGACACGAAACGCTACGGTCAGTTCTTCCACCAGATGCTGGAACAGGGCGTCTATCTGGCTCCTTCGCAGTTCGAAGCAGCATTTCTCTCCACCGCTCATAGCTCAACCGATATCGAGCGAACGATCAAGGCCGCCCGCGTAGCCTTCAAGTCACTTTAAGCTGAGAGGCAATGACCTGTGATTTGGAGCGTGGGGTAGGACTTTGTTTCTAGTATCAAGATAGATACGGATTGGCAGATTCGATACTGCAGCTTGGAAGCTGTTCAAAACGTCTGTCGGCTAGGCCGCAGCAAGTGAAGACCCGAAGCGTACGTTTTCATGTACGTTGAGGGTCTGAGCGCCGCGAGAACGACGCCCACAGGCGTTTTCAACAGCTTCCTATTCGTCGTCCTCGTCGTCTGCTTCTAGGGCCTCCTGTCTTTTTTGCTCCTCCATTGC
>JAICVE010000109.1 GCA_025935475.1 Nitrospira sp.
ACCTCCCGGACCGCGAAGAGACGACCTGAAAAAAATCCAGGGCATCGGCCCGGCGATCGAACGCGCCCTCAATAAGATGGGCACGTTCACCTATGTGCAGATCGCCAAATGGAAGACCAGTGACCTCACCCGTATTGTGAAGAAACTGGACAACTTACCCGAGCGCGTCAAGCCGGAGCATTGGATCGCCGGCGCAAAAAAACAGCATCGTGAGAAATACGGCGAAAAACTCTAGCCGCCTCCTCCAACTCTACGTTGACTTGCCGCCACTGCCCTCCTAGAATCGCGTCCCATGACCGCCTCGTTCGTCCACCTGCATCTGCACACCCAATTCAGTCTCCTCGACGGCGCCAATCAGATTGAACCGTTGATTCGCCAGATCAAGACCTTTGGACAGCCGGCCGTGGCGATGACCGATCACGGCAACATGTTCGGCGCCATCGAGTTTTACCGCAAAGCGAAAGAGATCGGCGTCAAACCCATCATCGGCTGCGAAGCCTACATGGCGCTCGGCAGTCGGCATGCCAAGAAGGACAGCGGGCTGGCGCACAACGACTATTATCACCTCATCCTCTTGGCCAGAAACCTGACGGGGTATCAGAATCTGATCAAGCTAGTGAGTAAAGCATACCTTGAAGGATTCTATTACAAGCCGCGGATGGACAAGGAAATACTCAAAGAACATCACGAGGGATTGATCGCACTGTCGGGGTGCCTAAGCGGAGAGATTCCGTACCTCATTGGGCAAAAGGACATGTCCGGCGCCCTGGCAGTCGCGGGCGAATTTCAAGAGCTCTTCGGGAAGGAGCACTTCTATCTCGAAGTGCAGGCAAACGGCCTCGACCATCAACGGATCGCCAATGCCGGACTCATAGAAATCCATAAGAAACTCGGCATCCCCCTCGCCGGCACCAACGACTGTCACTACCTAAAGAAGGAGGATGCCCGGCCGCATGAGCTCATGCTCTGCCTCCAAACGGGCAAGACGCTGAGCGATCCGGCCCGAATGAAATTCGATACTGACCAACTCTATGTGAAGTCGACCGATGAAATTGCGCCGGCATTTGCAGAATTTCCCGGAGCCGTCACCAACACCTGTCGAATCGCCGATTGCTGCGACCTTGAACTGGCGCTCAACAAGACGCATCTGCCCCAGTACAAGGCTCCGGAAGGATACACGCGCGAATCCTATGTCGAGTACCTGGCGATCGAAGGCCTGAAGTCTCGTTTGACGGAACGCCCAAGCACCATCCCGCTCGCGGTCTATGAACAACGCTTGCGCGAAGAGTTGATGGTCATTTGTTCGATGGGATTCGCCGGCTATTTCCTGATTGTCTGGGACATCATCCGGTTTGCCCGCAACCGGAATATCCCCGTGGGGCCGGGCCGGGGATCGGCCGCCGGCAGCCTGGTCGCCTATGCGCTGCGCATCACCGATCTCGATCCCCTCGTCTACACGTTGCTGTTCGAGCGGTTCCTCAATCCCGAACGGGTATCGCTCCCCGATATCGACATGGACTTCTGCATGGACCGCCGCGGCGAAGTCCTCAACTATGTCGTCGAGAAGTACGGTTCGGATCATGTGGCCCAGATCATCACGTTCGGGACGCTCGGCGCCAAGGCCGCCATTCGAGACGTGGGGCGGGTCCTGGAGATGCCCTACGCGGACGCGGACAAAGTCGCGAAACTGGTCCCCAACCAGTTGAACATCACGCTCGAGCAGGCACTCGAGACGGAGCCCCGGCTCCGGGAACTGGTCGAGACCGATCCGAAGGTGCGTGAACTCATGACCATCGCCCGGTCGCTCGAAGGGCTCGCCCGTCATGCCTCGACGCACGCGGCCGGCGTCGTCATTTCGGAAGAGCCTCTGACGGATCACGTGCCTCTCTATAAGGGCGCCAACGACGAAATCGTCACCCAATATTCGATGGGGGATGTCGAGAAAATCGGGTTAGTGAAATTCGATTTTCTGGGTCTCAAGACGCTCACGATGATCCGCCGGGCCGAGACCCTGATTCATGAAAGCCATCCCGGACAGCCGCCGTTGAGCGTGGAGCTCTTGCCCTTCGACGACGCCAAGACCTTTGCCTTGCTCTCGTCCGGAAAAACCACCGGCATTTTCCAGCTTGAAAGTTCCGGGATGCGCGATTTGCTGAGCGGCTTCAAACCCGACCGCTTCGAAGACATCATCGCCATCATCGCGCTGTATCGGCCGGGCCCGATGGACCTGATTCCGGACTTCATCAAGCGAAAGCAGGGCAAGGTGCCCATCGTCTACGAGCTTCCGGAACTCGAGCCGATCCTCAAGGACACGTATGGCGTCATCGTCTATCAGGAGCAGGTGATGGCGATCGCCAACACGGTGGCCGGCTTTTCACTCGGCCAAGCGGACATTCTCCGGCGTGCCATGGGAAAGAAGAAGCCGGAAGAGATGGAAAAACTGCGCGTCAAGTTTCTGGAAGGCGCGCGACAAAACAAGATCGCCGAGAAGAAGGCCGAAAAACTCTACGAATTGATCCAGAAATTTGCCGGTTATGGGTTCAACAAGTCGCATGCGGCCGCCTATGCCGTCGTGTGTTATCACACGGGGTATCTGAAAGCCCATTATCCGACCGAGTTCATGGCTGCGCTCATGACGACCGACATGGGCAATCAAGACAAGATCGTGGGCTACTTCACCGAGTGCCGCGATCTTGGCATCAAGGTGCTCGGCCCCGACGTAAATGAAAGCCAGAAAAATTTCGCCGTCGTCGACGGGGCGATCCGGTTCGGCCTGGCGGCAATTAAAAACGTCGGGGAAGGCGCCGTGGATTCGGTGCTGGCCATCCGTGCCGACAGCGGGCGGTTCACGTCGTTCTTTGATTTTTGTCGGCGCGTCGACCTCCACAAAGTCAACAAACGGATGCTGGAAGGCCTGATCAAAGCCGGCGCCTTCGATTCGCTGGGCGCTAAACGCTCACAGTTGATGGCGATGCTCGATCACGGCATCGAGGACGGCGCCGCCGCGCAACAGGAACGCGAGAGGGGCCAGACCAGCATCTTCGGCGAAGAACTCAATGGCGACGGCTCTGCGCATGGTCACATAGAACCCGCCCTACCGAACGTGCCCGAATGGGATCAGGCTCAGCGGCTGAAATACGAACGAGAACTCACCGGCTTCTACATTACGGCGCATCCCCTGGCGCGTTACGAGGCCACGATTCACGCGCTCGCCACCGCCACGACCGTCGGGATTACGGAACTGTCCGACGGCAAGGAAGTGCGTCTCTGCGGCATCATCGCGACGGTAAAATCCATGCTGACCAAAAAGGGCGACCGGATGGCCTACATGACGCTCGAAGATCTTCAGGGGACGGTCGAGGTGATCGTGTTCCCCGACCTCTTCAAGACCGTCGGCGAGTTGATCGCTCCCGAGCGTCTCATCCGGGTCACAGGCACGATCGACCGCGGAGACAAAGGCACGAAGATCCGGGGCACCAAGATCGAACCGCTGGCCGATGTCCAAACGCAGTCCATCAAGCGCATTCATATCCGGCTCGCAACAAAGCCTGAGGTCAAGGATCAGTTGCCGCGGCTCCTGGATGTCTTTAAACGGCACCCCGGCGCCACCGCGGTATCACTGACCTTTAGAACGGAGAGCGCCCTCGAAGCGGAAACGGCCCCTCTCCCCCATCTAACTGTAAGCGCCACCGAAAGCTTTCTCGCAGATGTTGAGGAAGTGCTAGGCAAGGGGGCCCTATCTCTGGTATCGTAGCCCACCGATAGGAGAGGGACCCGGGCCCGGAGGCACGTCGCTATGCGCGATTACCTTGAATTTGAAAAGCCGCTCCGCGAAGTCGAGGAAAAGATCGAGAAACTCGCAGCCTCGGGCGGCACCAAAGCCGGTGTCCAGGACGAAATCCGCAAACTGCGGATGAAGCTCGCCCAACTGGAGCATGAGCTCTACGCAAAGCTCACCCCCTGGCAGCGGACCCAACTCGCCCGGCACCCCCAGCGCCCAAGCACCCTCGACTATATCGGTGAAATCTTCCGTGACTTTCTCGAATTCCACGGCGACCGGTCATTCGGCGATGACCGAGCCATTGTCGGCGGCTTCGCTCGTTTCAACGATCGGTCGATCATGGTCATCGGGCACCAAAAGGGCAAAACTCTCAAGGAACGAATGCAGCGGAACTTCGGGATGCCCAACCCGGAAGGCTATCGGAAGGCCTTGCGCCTGATGAAGATGGCCGAGAAATTCGGCCGCCCAATTGTGACGTTCATCGACACCCCAGGCGCCTATCCCGGCATCGGAGCCGAAGAGCGTGGCCAGGCCGAAGCCATCGCGAGAAATCTGTATGCCATGTCGCGGCTCAGCGTCCCGATCATCTCGATCGTCATCGGCGAGGGCGGCAGTGGAGGCGCGCTGGCGCTCGGTGTGTCAGATCGCATCCTCATGCTCGAGCACGGCGTGTATTCCGTGATCTCTCCGGAAGGCTGCGCCGCGATCCTGTGGGATGATCCCGCCAAAGTGCCGGATGCCGCCGCGTCCCTGAAGATGACCGCCCAAGACCTCATAGACCTGCGCATCGTGGATGACGTGATTCCTGAACCGCTCGGCGGGGCCCACCGTGAACCGAAAGCCGTCACCGATCGAGTGGCCAAGGCGCTCACCAATCAACTGTCTCAACTCACCGATCTTTCGCTCGATCAACTGCTGACCCAACGGGATCACAAGTACCGCCGTATGGGCGCAGTGACCGGCCTCGACGTCAGCGCCAACTAATCTTGGCAGTCCGACCGCCTTCCTCTCCCCAGCAGGGTTACATGAAGGCGCCGCCTCCGACGCCGCCTAACCCACGCTGCCTATCGCCGGCTCGCGTCAACACCCTTGATCGGACGTCTCACCGGAGCCCGCCTCACTGCCAGGAAACATTCCGCCGTGTGATCGTTCACCATACCCACCGCCTGCATGAAGGCATAGACGATCGTGCTGCCGACGAACCGAAACCCTCGCTGTTTGAGATCCTTCGAGAGGAGATCGCTCTGCCGAGTCCTGACAGGGATGTCGGAGCCGCGCTTCCACCGGTTGACGATCGGCTCCCCTTCCACAAACTGCCAGAGATAGACGTCGAACGTTCCGAAGGCATGTTGGACCGCGAGGAAGGCCCGGGCGTTCGTCACCGCAGCATCGATTTTCAAGCGGTTTCGGATGATCCTCATATCATGCAGTAATGTGGTCTTTTTGATCTGGTCAAACCCGGCGATCCGGACCGGATCGAAGCCGGCAAAGGCCTGACGGTACCCCTCCCGCCGGCGCAGCACCGTATCCCAGCTGAGGCCTGCCTGAGCTCCTTCCAGAAGCAGCATCTCAAAGAGCCGACGGTCATTATGCACGGGCCTTCCCCACTCGGTGTCGTGATAGCGAACCATATGAGGAGTGGCTCCCGCCCAACTGCACCGCCGTTTCCCTGGGCGGATGTCTGAAGAAGAGCGGTCTGCCATAGTGCCCCATTGTAGGTGGCTGATCGCTGCAACTCAACGACCAGGGTGGTCATGCACATAGAACTGGCCTATTACCTAGTCAAGAAATTCCAGGCAGGATCGAGGCAACAGGACAGATTGTCCCCGTTGCGCAGCGTCCTTCCTCTTTATCCGGATGAAGCTGGACCAGGAATTCTTTTCAACGCAGAGAAGTTGTTGTTGTTTATAGAGATGACCCGATCCTGCGCGTCTCATGCCATCGGTACGGTATGTGCTTTACCAATCCTATCGGGTACTGCTCTGCACACACAAACACAGGCAGTCACATGATTAGAAGGAGGGTCACATGAAATTTTCAACACTCCCGGTCTGCATGGCCGTCATTGTTCTCGCAGCCTGCAGCCATACCATTCCGGAAAGTGCGACGAAGCCGCAGGCGCCGCCTCAGTTGGGAAAGACGCCTCCGGTCATCCAGCCGCTGAGCGCCGGTCAAAAACAGGCGCAAGCTCCTGAGTCATTATTGCCGGTGACGATGACCGCGGACCTCACGCCGGTACAGAAGACAATCCAAGCGGCATTGCCCGAGCGATTTACCGAAGAACACCATCCGCTCAGCAGCGACTATCGCTGGCGATTTATCCGTGAAGGGGAGCCCCAGGTGCAGATTCAAGACGGTCTGGTGAAATTCAATGCGACCTATCGAGGAGAGATCGAATCCACCGCTGCCCGCGCCTGCCGGCTGGATCCGCTCTACACGGTACTCGAAGGCACAGGACGTCTTGTAATGCGTGAACAGGAGCAGGGACTGCTCGTGACGATGAGCGATCCCCAGACGTCGTTCAGTCTGAAGCCGGACAGCGATACCAAGTGCAACATGTTCAATATGCCGGTACAGGACCAGCTGGCGGAACTCTTCAAACAGGAGGCGTTGAGGCAGCAGGTGGCACAGTCGGTCGAAGACGCGGGCTACATCATCCCGTTGAATCTGATCTGGGATCGACTGCAGGAGGCCATGCCCGTCGGGTCCGCCAACAACAAACTGTGCTTCTACGGCAAAACCAAGGATTTTGCGATCGGCTCCATGAAGGGCCCTGCTCAGAACACGACGATGAGCGGCGTGGTCCGGCAAACGCCGGTCGCGTTGTATCAGACGCCCTGCCAAAAGGCGACCCCGGCGCCCCTGAAAGTCCATATGGACAATTCGGCGGTTGCGCTGCAGGAAGGCCAGCCCTATAAACTGCTGCTGACGGTGCCGGTCCCGTACGCGGTGCTCAACCAGCAACTCCAAGAGAGGCTCTATCATCAAGAGGCCCACCTCCCGACGACATTAGGCAGCACGGTCGTGATCGAGCGCGTCGTCGCCTCGGATGTCACCGGCCGGACGCTCCTCGCCGTCGACACGAGTGGCGACGTCAAAGGCACGCTGTATTATTGGGGGACACCGCAGTTGGAGCATGAGGGGAACATCATCACGATCCCCGACCTTCAAATCGCCAATGAAACCAAAATAGCCCTCGAAGAGATCAAGTCAGGCTATTGGCAGATGGTGAACGACGAGCTGCAGCCGCGCTTGCGGCAGGCTTCGACCATTGACCTGTCGCAGCGGATCGGCACGATGAAACAGGCGTTGAGCGGGCAACACAAGTCGGGCGGATTGAATATGGATCTGCTGTTCGCAAAACAGGAAGCGAGCCAGGTCGTCAGCATGAAGGACGCCTTGGTTGCCGATGTGCTGCTTGAGGGCACAGCCAGCGCTTCCGGCCGACTGCCGGTCAAGCAGGCGTCGCGCACCGACACGATCCAACCGATGGCGGTCGACAAAACCGCTCCCATCGACAAATCGGCGGCGAGCACACCTGCCGACAAATCGGCGACGATGGACAAGTCGCCGGCGGTCGAACGGTCGCCGAAGGAGGCGCGCGTCCCCGGAGACGAACGGCGGTAAGTGCTTCCCCGCCAAGTTCCTCTTCTGTTACCAGGCATACGCTTCCGGGGCCGGTCCACCCGGCCCCGGAAACAGGTCGTCCAGCCGCTTCAAAGTATCTGCGCCCAACGTTAGATTCATCACGCGCATCGTGCCGTCGAACTGGTCCAGCGTCCGAGGACCGATGATCGGAGACGTCACGGCTGGTTGATGGAGCAGCCAAGCCAGGGCCACATCGGCCGGGCGCTCACCGAGTTCGTGGCAGAGCCGCTCGAACCCTTCAAGATTCGGGCGATGCTTCTGCACCTCCTGTTGGAGATCTTGATCGGCGCGCCGGCCGACGGTCGCGGGAGTCAAGGCGCCGGCCAGCAAACCTCGAGCGAGCGGACTCCAGGGAATGAGCCCGATGCCATACGCCATACAGGCGGGAATGACTTCGAGTTCGATCGTTCTCTCGGTCAAATTGTAGAGACTCTGCTCCGAGACGATACCGAGGAAATGACGGCTGCGGGCGACTTCCTGCCCCTGCGCCAGCTGCCACCCGGCAAAATTGCTGGTGCCGGCATACAATATCTTGCCCTCCCGCACCAACTGCTCCATGGCCTGCCAGATTTCGTCCCAGGGCGTCTCGCGGTCGACATGGTGCATCTGGTACAGATCGATGCAGTCGGTCTGAAGACGCCGCAAACTCGCTTCACAGGCGCGCTTGACGTGCAACGCCGAGAGCCGCGAGGCATTCGGCCAATCCCCCATGCGCCCGTAGACCTTGGTCGCAAGCACGACCTTTTCCCGTCGACCGCCGCCCTGTGCAAACCAACGGCCGAGAATCTGTTCGGTCCATCCCTCTCCGAGCTTCCACCCGTAGACGTTCGCCGTGTCAAAAAAGTTCACTCCCAGCTCCAGCGCACGGTCCATGATCGTCATGCTGTCCGCTTCGGTGGTTTGCGGTCCAAAATTCATGGTGCCGAGACAGAGCCGGCTCACCTTA
>JAICVE010000069.1 GCA_025935475.1 Nitrospira sp.
GCCCATCAAACGCCGGCACTTTGAATGCTGCTCTCACTTTCATAAACCGATCCCACTGCTCCTTGAGCCCATCGCTTCCGAAGTGGAATCGGACGCCCCTTGCCGAAGCCACGAGATTGACGGGATGACTGACATCGACCTCAATGCGGCCATCCAGGGTTTCGGCCATCCATTTGGCCAACTCGATGGAGGACTGGACCCGCTGCTTCACGCGGAGATCGCTTTGTGCCAAGCGTGTGCCCTCCACGCCGAGTAACAACGGCAACGTCGGCTGATCCTGCGTGCCAAGGCGTGCGAGCACGACTCCTTCATCGTCAGTCAATAGATATTCGGATCCATCCCGCACAATGGCCGCGGGCTTGCGCTCGACGATCGTCACTCGTAGCGCGTGCAGTGGAAGCCGTTCGACCGTGGCTTCTTTGATCCACGGATGGCTCCGCACGCGTTCGGCAAGATACGCGAGGCCCACTTGATGCTGGGCAAGCCCTTTCTTGAGCGCTAATCGCTCAAGGACTTCCTGTTTGGTCACTTGGCGTATCCCTTCGACGGAGACCTCCCTAATCTCAAGGCTCCGTTGCAGAACCGGGCCGACCTGGCGAACGAGCAGGAGCCCCGCCCAGCACACGGCACCTGCCACGACCAGCCACCCGACAATCTGCCCGACTCTTCGCAACCGAGCAGTGAGCGCTGAACGGCGGGCCTGCATCCTACGGTCTCGGGTCTGGACCGCGCGGGGTCCGCTCCACTGGTTGCTGCGATAGCTGATCGCCCTCGCGGGCCGCCTGCGAAACACGTTTTTCATGCCGCGTGCCCCGTCTGGCTCATTCTCGCGATCGCGGATTCCAGGATCCGTTCGGTCAGCTCTTCGTAATCAATTCCGGCCTGCGCAGCTGCCATCGGCAGGAGGCTCGTCTCCGTCATTCCGGGGACCGTGTTGATCTCGAGTACATAGGGACGCCCCCGGGGAGTAATGCGAAAATCCACCCTGGCTGCGCCGGCACATCCCAAGACGTCATAGGTTCGGAGGGCGAGATTTCGAATGTGCTTCGTGATCGCCAACGGAAGAGGCGCCGGACATACATACCGGGTCTTGCCTTTCTCGTATTTCGCCGAGAAGTCATAGAAGCCGTCCGGAGCCACGATTTCGACGGCAGGCAGAGCCAGCGGCACCTCGTCCTTGCGACCCAGCAGCGAGACCGTGATCTCATGACCGGGAATGTACGCCTCCACCATTGCGTCTCGATCATAGCGGTGCGCCAATGCCAAGGCCTCATCCCATTGCGCCGGTTTTTTTACGATCGTGACGCCGATGGTCGATCCTTCCGATGCCGGCTTCACGACCACGGGCCACCGCAATTTCGCCGACCGCAATGCCTGCGCACGCGAGAGCCGTTCACCACGCTTGATGACGAGACCCACCGGCACGGGAATTCCGTGAGCGGCGAGAACCGTCTTGGTCGTGACCTTGTGCATCCCAACCGCGCTCGCGTGAACGCCTGATCCGGTGTATGGAATCCCCACCGTCTCCAAGAAGCCCTGAATGGAGCCGTCTTCTCCTCCAGGCCCGTGTAATGCGAGAAAGGCCACAGCGATCTTTTGATCCTGCAGTTCCCGACTTAGGGTTGAGCCGACATCGATGGTGACGGCGTCATATCCGCGCCGGCAAAGTGCCCGATGCACAGCGGCACCTGTGCGCAGTGACACTTCGCGCTCGGACGATTGACCGCCCATCAGCACGCCGATTCGGCCCTGAGTCAGCAACGCTTTCCCTATCATTCTGCTATGCCTCACCGACAATTTTGAGTTCGAGGTCCAGCCGGACTCCGGTCTTCCGTTTGATCATGCGTCTGACTTTTTGGATCAGACCGATCACGTCGGCAGCACTGGCCTGTCCGCGATTGACGATGAAATTCCCATGCTTGGTTGACACCTCTGCATCGCCGATGCGCATGCCCTTCAAACCCGCTGCTTCGAGCAGACGGCCGGCGGAGTCTCGAGGAGGATTTTTGAACACACAACCGGCGCTGGGCATCGCCAGCGGCTGCGTGTCCTTTCTATAATGGAGGTAGTCTTTCACGATTCTGGCAATCTCAGCCCGTATGCCCGGCCGTAATTGAAGCCAGACTCCTACCACGATGCCTTTCGGCAGATGGGCGCGCCGATAGTCAAACCGGATCGACGCAGCCGACAGATCCCGGACGTCACCTTTTGCGGTGACGATCCGCACCGCCTTTATCGAGTCCTTCATTTCACCCAGACGCGTCCCGGCATTCATGACGAGACACCCTCCGACCGTTCCCGGGATACCGGCCGCCCATTCCAATCCGGCCAATGACCGACGGATGGCGTATCCGATGAGCGTCGGCATACCGACACCACCTTCGGCATAGAGGACAGCGCCGGCTTCTTCTCGAATCGTACGCAACTTGGATAGGCTCACCACGATGCCGCGGATTCCCCCGTCTCTGATGAGAAGATTGGTGCCGCCGATGACAAAGAGCGGAAGCTTGGTCGCACTCGCCTGCGCGAGCAGGCGGCATACATCGTCGATATCCGCTGGTTCCACGAGCACATCCGCCGGTCCACCAATCTTGAAGGAGGTGTACCCTCGCAGCATGGCGCCGAAGGTGACATGTCCACGGAGGCCTGCCACTGCCTTGTCCAAGCGCTTCCTGTCGATTCGGAGTCCGGGATGCGCACCGCTCGTTCCGCCTTTCCCAACCTTCATCGCCTCATGTGCCAGATTCAAGCTTCCTCAGTAATGCAGGTCCCGCCTTCCAAATGTCTCCGGCTCCCAACGTCAGGACAAGATCGCCGGGTTTCAACTGAGGAAACACCATTTCGACAAGCCGGTCCTTCTGTTCAACAAAAGTCACGGACGGATGGCCTGCGCCACGAATCGCTTCGGCCAATTTTGCGCCGGATACGCCGGGAATCGGCGGTTCGCTGGCCGCGTAAATCTCTGTGAGAAAGAGATGATCCGCCTGACGAAATGCGAGAGAAAACTCCTCGAGTAAATCCCTGGTTCTCGTGTAGCGGTGTGGTTGGAACAGCACGAGCAGCCGCCGATCAGGCCAGCCTTGTTTCGCCGCTGCCAGGGTGGCCTTGATTTCCGTCGGGTGATGGCCGTAATCGTCCACGACCATGATGTCGTTCGTTTCCCCTCGCAGATGAAATCGCCGCTCGACGCCCGTGAAGGCCGCCAGCGCTTTGCGGATAAGATCCACCGGCACGTCCAGCTCGACCCCGATGGCAATTGCCGCCAGTGCATTCGAGACGTTATGAATGCCTGGAACGGAGAGCCGGAACGGACCAAGGTTTCGCGTGCGAAAAAACGCCCGAAACTCCGAGCCGCCTTGTTTGGCTACGATCTCTGTCGCGCGAAAATCCAGGGCAACTCCGTCGGTTTCGGACAGACCGTACGTGTAGTAGCGCTTGACGATCTTGGGGAACAGCGCCCGAAGCCGCTCGTCATCTGCGCAGAGAACGGCCAGTCCGTAGAACGGCACCTTGTTGATGAACTCCAGAAAGGTGTCGTAGATTCGTTCCATGCTGCCGTAGTGATCCAAATGTTCTCGGTCGAGATTCGTCACTGCCACGATGGTCGGAGACAGTCGCAAGAACGATCCGTCGCTCTCGTCGGCTTCCGCCACTAGAAGCTCTCCCCGTCCCAGCCGGGCGTGGCTTCCCAAGGCATTCACCTTGCCGCCGATCACCATCGTCGGATCCAATCCGCCTTGCGCGAGAATATTGGCGACCATCGACGTCGTCGTGGTTTTTCCATGTGCCCCCGCGATGGCGACGCCAAATTTCAGCCGCATGAGTTCGGCCAGCATTTCCGCGCGAGGGATCACCGGAATCTGTTTCGCTTTCGCAGCCAGTACCTCAGGGTTCTGAGGCGACACGGCCGAGGAAATGACCACGACCTGTGCTTCTCCGATATGCGTCGCCAGGTGACCGATAGAGATGCGCCCTCCCAGCTCTTCCAACCGGCGAGTTGTATCTGACGCCTGCAGATCAGAACCGCTAACCTTGTAACCGAGTGTCAGCAGCACTTCGGCGATGCCGCTCATACCGGCGCCGCCGATCCCCACCAGATGAATGTGTTGCGTCTTACGAAACATCGATGTGCGCCTCAAACCTCCAGCCGGCTGTGATTGTGTGACGCCGGTGCGCTGTCCTGCACCATTAGATTCCTGCCGCTCCAAGAGACTGGTTGACATCATGCTGGTCTCCTACGAGTGCATAGCATTCACGGACGATTGCCTCGGCCGCGTCCATTCGTCTCAATCTCAAACTCGCCTCACCCATCGCTCGCATCCTGTCAGGGTTGTCGAGCACTCCCATCAGTTCTTGCGCCAGTCTTGCGCCGCTCAATGCGGCCTGGGGGATGACGACAGCGGCACCGGCGTCTTCCATGACCTTGGCGTTTTTGGCCTGGTGGTCATAAATCGCCGTGGGCAACGGAACCAGTATGGCCGGCTTGCCGCAGACTGTGAGTTCGGCAACCGTCATCGCCCCAGCCCGTGCCACAACGACATCCGCGGCATTGATGGCCGCCGGCATGTCGTAGAGAAACGGGACCACGTTCACAGAGACGCCGGCCCGATCGTAGGTCTCCTTCACGCGGGCGTGATCCAATTCTCCAGTCTGGTGTGTCACAGTGATCGCGGGGCGCCGTTTCAGTAATTCCGGCAGCCCTTCGATGGCTGCGCTGTTGATCGCCTTGGCCCCCTGACTTCCTCCGAACACGAGCACGTGCTGCCGATCAGCCGGCTTGGCCACCGAAGAGGAAGCGGCTGGCGTCAGAAAATCTCGCCGGACGGGCGTGCCGACGACACGGACCTTGTCCGGGTTAAAGGAGCCTGCCGCCGAAGCAAACGCCAAGAAGACGCGCTGAACGAATGTACCAACCGCCGTATTCGCCAGCCCCGGATGAGCATTGGGTTCGAGGATCACCCGGGGGACGCCCTTGAACGCCGCTGCCATGACCATCATCGGACTGGTGTAGCCTCCGACACCGATCACGAGGTCCGCGCGCCGCTGCCGCAAAATCCGTCCGCATTGCCAGAAACTGACGGGCATGGCGCACAACCCCCTGAGCATATCGACGGGTCCTCTGCCCATAATTGGTTTCGCGCTAATCAAGGCCAACTCGAATCCCTCGTGTGCCAACACCTTTGACTCCAACCCGCGTGTCGTACCGACGAACAGGATCTTGGTCATCGGATTGCGTCGCAGAAATTCCCCCGCCAGTGCAATGGCCGGATACAGATGGCCCCCGGTTCCTCCCGCTGCAATGACGATCGTCATCAGTGATCCGACTCACCGCGTCCGCCTTTGGAGGCGCCCCCATGCCGATCTCGTGAGATGCTGAGAAGCATGCCGACACCCACGAAACTTACGACCAACGAGGAGCCCCCATAGCTGACGAAGGGTAGCGTCAATCCCTTGGTCGGCAACAAACCGGTCACCACCGACGCGTTGACGAGAGCCTGGACACCAATGAGGAGCGTAATGCCGAGGCCCAGGTACTTTCCGAAGGGCACCCGTGCGCGCGATGCAATCTGAAAGCCTCGCCAGACAAACAGTGCAAAGAGCACGATTACAGAG
This sequence comes from Nitrospira sp., assembly GCA_025935475.1. Taxonomy (GTDB): domain Bacteria; phylum Nitrospirota; class Nitrospiria; order Nitrospirales; family Nitrospiraceae; genus Nitrospira_C. The sequence continues at coordinate 5,614 of JAICVE010000069.1, forward strand.
GCTGTGCCGGCTAAGCCGAGCTCTTCTCCGACAAGCGCCAGAACAAAATCGGTGTGCGCTTCCGGCAGAAAGAACAACTTCTGTTTGCCTTCGCCCAGGCCGACGCCAAACGGGCCGCCGCTGCCGAACGCAAGAAATGATTGCGTGATCTGAAAGCCGGCATCCGTGGCGTCCTTCCACGGCGCGAGAAACGTCATGAGCCGCTGGCGACGGTAACTGGACCCTAAGACCAGGATCAGCACCGCCGGAATTGCGCAGAGGCTCAGTCCAAGCAGATGAGTGATCCGCGCACCACCCAAAAACAGCAGAGAGACGGTCACCAAGCCCATCACGACGACGGTGCCCAGATCCGGCTCGAGCAACACGAGCCCGCTGAGAACGCCCACGACGATCAACGCGGGCAAAAGACCGCCGCGAAACAGCGTGACCTTGTCCGATTTCCTCGTCAGGTAGGCGGCGAGATAGATCACGGCGACGAGCTTGACCATCTCGGCCGGTTGGATCGAGATGGGTCCCCATCGCAACCATCGCCTGGCTCCCTTCGCCGCAACGCCTAGCGACGGGACCAAGACCATCACGAGCAGCACCGTCATTGCGATGAGGATCGGGATTGAAAGTTTCTTCCACAACTGATAGTCGATTCGCGAGGTGAGATGCATCAGCAAGACACCGAATCCCAGCCAGGCGATCTGTCGCTTCAGGAAAAACTCCGGATCCTGGAATCGATTGCCGGCCACAATGGCGCTGGCACTGAAAACCATCACCAACCCCATTAGGGCCAATGTCAGCGTCACGAACAGCAGCATGTGGTCCATCGCCACTCTGGAAGGGCTCGATCGTTGCCTGCTCGTTGGCCAAGGCAACGACAGAGTTCCTGCAGATCGTGAGCCCATTGCTCAGAACCACCCTCCTGGGCAGCAATGCTATTCCGGCAGCGCCTGCACCGCCAATTTGAATTGCCGTCCCCGGTCTTGATAGTCGCGAAACATGTCGAAACTCGCGCAGGCCGGCGACATCAATACGACATCGCCGGCCGCTGCCTCGCGAGCTGCCCACTCCACTGCGTCCCGCAAGGACTTCGCTTCGCTTATCGTCGTCGCACCCGCCCAGGCCGACTTCAAGAGCGGCGCTGCTTCGCCGATCAAGATGGCATGCTTCACGCGACGTCGGACGGTTTCGGTCAGGCGGGAAAAATCTCCGCCTTTGTCTCGCCCACCGGCAATGAGCCAAATCGGACGATCGATTCCTTCCAAGGCTTTTAGCGTCGCGTCTACGTTCGTTCCCTTCGAATCGTTCACGAAACGGACACCCCGCCGTTCTCTGACCAGTTCCAAGGCATGTTCGAGTCCTGGGAACGAGGTGACGACGCGGCGGATCATGTGTGCAGGACATCCCCAGAGCGCCGCATAGGTCGCTGCGCTCATGACGTTCTCGACATTATGATGACCGAGAATCTTGAGATCGCTCTTGCGACAGATTTTCTGACGCCGGCCGGTGACGGTCGTGACGATCTGATCGCCGTCGAGATACGTTCCACCATCGAAGCCGCGACCCACCGACTGCCGCCTCGAAAAGCCAAGCCGCTTGGCTCGCACCGTGTTGGACAGCGCGGCCACGCGAGGATCATCGAGATTGAAGAGCGCAAAGTCGTCTCCGGTCTGATTCTCAAAAATCCTGCGTTTTGCCGCCAAGTATTCGTCGATCGAGTCGTACCGGTCTTGATGATCCACGGTCACATTAAGAATCGCCGCCACCCAGGGATGAAAACGCTCGATCGTTTCCAACTGGAAACTGGAGACCTCGACCGCCAGGTAATCGTAGGGCTCCGGGTTTCCCTGTTTTTTCGCCTGCAATGCCGTCCACGCGGCTTCGCTGAGCGCCGTCCCCAGATTGCCGCCGACGAATGCGCGTTTACCCTGCTCCGCCAGCATTTTCCCAATCAACGTCACGGTGGTGCTTTTGCCGTTTGTGCCCGTCACCGCGAGAATGGGAGCAGAGAGAAACCGAGATGCCAATTCGAGTTCACTGATCACTTTGACCCCGCGTCGACGTACACGCTCGAGCGCTGCCAGACGATAGGGAACACCCGGACTGATGACTACGAGATCGGCGTGATCAAGTGAGCGCTCATACTCCACACCTACGGAGACCTGAACCTGAGTGCGGTCGACACTCTTCAGAACCGCCGCCAGTTCATCCTCGCCTTTGCGGTCGGCCACCGTCACCCGAGCACCAGCCTCGCTCAACAATTGACAGGCCGCTATCCCGCTTCGTGCCAATCCGAGCACCGTCACTTGGGCTCCGGACAACTCCACCTCTTCGACCTCCACCATCGCCATCAGCGCAACTTCAACGTACTGAGACTCAAGAGGGCCAACAGAATCGCTATGATCCAAAGCCGCACGACGACCTTGGGCTCTTCCCAGCCCTTCATCTCAAAATGATGATGGATGGGTGCCATCAGAAAAATCCGTTTCCCGCGCGACTTGAACGAGGCCACCTGAAAGATGACTGAGACCGCTTCGATGACAAACACTCCGCCGACCATCAGAAGCAGTAGTTCGTGCTTACTGATTACGGCTACCGTGCCGAGCGCTGCGCCGAGTGGCAGTGAACCGACGTCGCCCATGAACACCGATGCGGGGTAGGTGTTGAACCACAGAAAACCCAGACTCGAGCCCAGAATCGCGGCCGTGAACACAGCAATCTCTCCGGCGCCTTCGATGTGAGGGATGAGCAAGTAATCCGACATGATCCGGTGGCCAGCAACATAGGCCACAATCGTGTAGGCAAGCGCGGCAATCATGATGGGTCCGATCGCCAGCCCGTCGAGGCCATCGGTCAAATTGACCGCATTGGAACTCCCGACGATGACCAGGACCACGAAGACCACATAGAACCATCCGAGATCCGGCGTGAAATTCTTGAAGAACGGCACGTTCAGCTTTGTCGAATAGCTGGGAAGGAAATAGAGTGCGAGAGCAATCAACAGAGAGACACCGATTTGTGCAGCGAACTTTTGCGTAGGAGACAATCCCTTGGACCGGGACTTAATAAACTTCAGGTAGTCATCCGCAAATCCAATTGCGCCGAAGCCCAGGGTGGCGATCAGAACCAGCCAGACGTACGGTTTTGTGATATCCGCCCACAACAGCGTCGAAAGCAGGACAGCAAAAATAATGAGCAGTCCTCCCATCGTGGGCGTACCGCTCTTTGCGAGGTGATGCTTGGGTCCGTCGTCACGGATTTGCTGGCCAAGCTTGATCTCCTGCAACTTCCGGATGAGCCATGGAGTCAGCACAAACGCGATGAGGAAGGCCGTCACGGCCGCATAGATAATGCGAAAACTTAAATACCGGAAGACGTTGAGAAATCCGTATTCGGTATGGAGCGGATACAACCAGTTGTACAGCATGCTCGACTTACGCCTTACATCCGCACCGACGTTATGATGCCTGCTTCGTGACGGCCTTCATGCCCGTCAAACCTTGCACAATCTGTTCCATACGCATGCCGCGCGACGCCTTCACGAGAACCACATCTCCCCGGTGAACAGACTTCTTGAGAAGCTCGGCCGCCGAAGCCGCATCAAGCACTTCCACGATGGCCGACTGCGACATTCCCTCCTGCCTCGCACCAGCGGCAATCTCCCTTCCTAACTGTCCACACACGATCAGTCGAGAGAGCTGGAGTCTCGCAGCAAACCGTCCAACGTCGCGATGCATTTGTTGAGCCTCACGCCCGAGTTCCAACATGTCTCCCAAGACCGCGACCCGTTCACGAGCCGGAGTCCACTCGCCGAGCAGTTGGAGAGCGGCCTTCATAGAGGCCGGGTTGGCGTTGTAACAGTCGTTGATGATCTGCACGCCATGATGAGTCACCACTTGTGATCGCATGGCGGCGGGGCGGAACTTGGCGAGGCCCTGCGCGATCATCACACCTGGCAGATTCAAGGAGAATCCCACGGCTGCTGCGGCCAGTGCATTGATCACATTGTGCGTGCCGGGCACTTTGATGACGACGGACGTGGGGCGACTCTTGCCGGGAAGCAACAGCCCGAACGTGGTGCCTTTTCGGGCATCGGAGGTGACGTGAATTGCACGGACGTGCGCCCGCTCGAACAATCCAAACGAGACGACACGACAGCGGGCCCGGGCAGCCAAATAGTCGAAATAGGGATCGTCCGCATTCAAGACGGCCGTGCCGTCCGGCGGCAGCATGTCGAGCAGTTCAGCCTTCGCCTGTGCGGATCCTTCCATGCCGCCGAAGAATTCCAAATGATCCGGCCCGATGTTGGTAATGAGACCGATAGTGGGACGGACAATTTCGCAAAGGCGCGTCGTCTGCCCGCGATGATCCACGCCCATTTCAATCACAGCCGCCTGGTGTCTGCTTGTGAGCCGAAACAAGGTGTGGGGCACCCCGATACGGTTGTTGTAGTTGCCCTCGGTTTTCAATGTCCGCCAACGTTGAGCCAGAACGCTACCGACCATATCCTTTGTCGTCGTCTTGCCGTTGCTCCCCGTGACGGCGACAACCGGAATTGAGAATCGACTTCGATGATGCGTCGCAAGCTGCTGATAGGCGAAGAGCGGATCTTGTACGCCGAACAAAAACGGCTCATGGCGGCTCCCTATGGGGTGTGCGCCCTTTCCTTCCCATCGATACCCATCATCCACGATGGCACCGGCCGCCCCCTTGGACAGCACTGCCGAAACGAACTGATGGCCATCGAACCGTTCGCCTCGCAACGCCACGAACAGATCGCCACGATGAACGGACCGAGAATCCGTGCTGATGCCGCGAATCCGCCGCTTGGCGGTTGGCGAGGAATCGCCCGCCAGCACCTTGACGCTGATAACTTCACGCAGCTCAGCTACCGTAAACAGCCCCATCTCCTCTCCAGTCACCGGCAGCTTGATCGTCCGATCGATCAGAGGTGAGAGCGAGGACGACACCTGGCTCTCGCCAGTCCCTTGCGCCATCCCCAGCGGATACGCACTGTAGAAGCCGA
>JAICVE010000027.1 GCA_025935475.1 Nitrospira sp.
CTCGGTAAAGGTTCGGACAAGTAAGACGGTAGGTTCGCCCTGTGCAAGACGGTCTTGAAAGTCCACCAGTACACCAGGGCCTAAGCCGACTCCCCAATGCTTCAGGAGAGGATTGAGCTCTGCTTGGGTCTCGGGGTCGACCATCAGCAAGAGATGGCCGCCTTTTTCGACGTACGCAAGAATGCGGTCCAATTCTTCGGGAAGCATTGGCTTCCTAGGGCCGGCGATGGCCAAGATGGACGTCCTGTCGGGAACGGCGGTCTGGGTGAGGAGACTCAGAGTGCTAACCTCGTAGCCCTGCTTCAACAAAATTTCCTTGGCCAGCGAGAATCCCATCCGGTCGCGGTTGTCAATGCCGGGCTCCCCGTGTCCCTCCAGAAAGAGAATGCGTTTCTTATCGTCTTTTGAGACGCGAATGAGGGCGCCAGTCAATTCGGCTTCTGATGGATTGGTCACACGAACGGTTTGAGTACCGCTTTCGAAGACGGCCGTATCGCTCCTTGTAATGCCATAACTCTGCGCGACCTTCGGTTGACGCTCCGGGTCCACGAACTCGACGGCAATCTTGGTGCTGGCTTGGCGATAACTGTCCAGCCGTTCTTTATAGGTCTGAAACCCGGGGTCCTTCTCGCGTGTGAAGACGGTGATTTTCACTTCGCGAGGCAGGCTTCTGATCGCGCGGTGGGTTTGCGGGGCCAATGAGAAATTCTGATTCTCAGACAGGTCCCAGCGAAGCGAGTGCCGTGTGGCAAGAAAATTCACGATGGAGAGGATGCCAATGAACAAGAGCACCATGAACACGCTGTTGACGCCCATCCGCGTCGAACGCCGGGCCGACACCGCTTTGACGGTGTCGGCATGGACAATAAAAAAGAGAATCAGGCTGATGAGCGCCACCCCTTCGATTGCCGTTACAATCCCGAGGTGTTCCGGCGAGAAGTGGTATCCGATCATGCCGGCGAGCGCCAGCGATAGGCCAATGACGCCGAAGGGAATTGCCTTCAAGGTCATTTCCACCTCGTCGAATCCACGACGCGGTGAGTGAGAAACAGCATGAGAACGAGAGCGCTGGCGAAATAGACCAAATCCCGTGTGTCGACGAGACCGCGGACGAGATGGTCGTAATGCTCCATAAAGGACAGATAGGAAATGACCTGTCCTGCCGGCGTATCGCCAAGCAGAGAGCCGACGCCAGCTAAGAGCCAAAGAAAGAGGAGCAGGCCGAAGCTGACGAAGGCTGCGACGATTTGGTTTTCAGTCAACGCGGAGGCAAGGACGCCAATAGATAGAAACAGCGCCCCCAGCAATGCGAGACCCAAATAGCCAGTTAGGATCGGATACCAATCGAAATCGCTAAACAAGGCAAGCGTTACGGGTATAAGACCCGTAAGACCCAACAGGCCGAGAAACAACACGAATACGCTCACGAATTTTCCCGCAACGATCTCGTTCAGGCCGATCGGAGAGGTCATGAGCAATTCGAACGTCCGCAGTTTCTTCTCCTCGGCGAACAGCCGCATGGTGAGAATCGGCAACACGATCAGGAGGACGAACCGGACGCTGCTGAAAAGATTTCGAAACACCAGGTCGTTGAGATTAATTTGGGCTTGTCCCTGGACCTGCATTAACTGGATCGCTTGAGCGCCGGTGAAGACGATATAGATGTATGCGAGCAGGCCGACGATCAGAAGAAATACTGCTCCCACCACATATACGACCGGCGAGACGAAGTACGAACGTAATTCCTTGGCCACAAGGGTATTCACGCGCGTCATGACGGCACACCCATGTTGTTTTCGTTCACCGCGCTTGCGAGCCCTGCCGCTGCGTCAGAGCCCGGTGTCAGCTCTTCTTCGTGTCTGGTCAGTTTAAGGAACACGTCTTCCAACGTCATGGAAATCAATTTGAGTTCGATGAGCCCCCAGTTGTTGGTCACGGCCAGCCGCGCAATGTCTTCCCTGATGTCTTTGCCCAGGTGGCTTTCAAGTAGAAAATGTCCGGCCGGCCCGTTCCCGTGCACATCAAGCACGCCGTCGACTTGGCGGAGCCTCGCTTCGACGTCCCCGGGCGGCCGAGTCAGGGTCAGGGCGATTTTTTCCGAATGGCGCAGCCGGGTGGACAATCGATCAGGGGTGTCCTCGGCGACAATGCGCCCGCCACTGATGATGACGACCCGTTGGCAGACCGCGGTGGCTTCCGGGAGAATGTGAGTGCTCAAGATTACGGAATGCGATCCTGCCAGGCTTTTGATCAATTCCCGGATCTCGATGATCTGCTTGGGGTCGAGTCCGACGGTCGGCTCATCTAAAATCAGCACTGGCGGATCGTGGATGAGTGCTTGCGCGAGACCGACGCGCTGGCGGTAACCGCGCGACAGGTTGCCGATCAATCGGTGCTGCACAGAGCCCAGACCCAATCGTTCGATCTCACGAGACATGGCAGTGGTGAGCACGGCACCGGCCAACCCACGGAGTCGGCCGACGAAGCGAAGATATTCCTGGACGGTCAGTTCCTGATACACCGGCGGCGTTTCCGGCAAGTAGCCGATCCGTCGTTTGACGTCCATGGATTGTTCGAGGCAGTCATAGCCGGCCACGGTGGCCCGACCTTCGGTCGGCGGCATAAAGCAGGTCAGGATGCGCATCGTCGTCGTTTTTCCCGCGCCGTTGGGGCCGAGAAAGGCCAGCACTTCACCCTTGGCGACGGAAAAGGTCACTCGGTCGATTGCAGTGTGTTGGCCGTAACGTTTGGTGATCTGTTGAACGTCAATCATAGAAACGAATCAATGATTTTGGCGCTCTGGATGGGATCGGGGGTTCCGCGGCAGGCGTCTACTCGCCATTTCTTTACGTGTGCATGTTCGGCATCTTACTCATGAGGACGGAGGCAGTCAACCGCCCATAGGCGTTCTGCGCAGCTTTACACGGGTGACTTGGTCCTGGTAGAGTCCCGCTCGGTCACTCCAACGCCTCCTCATAATCATATCGACACCATGACATCTCGTATTGGGCTCACGATCTGGGCTGTTTCCCTGTCCCTCTGCCTGATTGCCGTGGTGGTACAGGCGAGTGCGGGCAGCAGGTATAAAGTCCAAGGCACCGTGGTCGCCATCACGCTCACACAGACGCCTCCATTGATCGTGGTAAAAACTCCCCTCGGCCCGAAGAATCATATGACGGTTGGTGCCACGGTCACCGCTCAGACAAAGATTCTGCGAGGGAAAAAGCGGATCTCGCTCAATACGATTCGAGAGGGGGAAGTCGTTTGGCTCACGTATGTGAAGGCGCCGGGAGGAGTGCTTGCGGAAATTATCCGAGTGGGTGCCTAGCACGTTGACCGGGGCATCTCTTTCCTTTATATGGGAGATATTCCCTCCGTTCGATAGCGCATTCCCGCCACCGGTACGCAGGTTATTCACTCCATACCAAGGTAGGGGGCGTAATCTACGGTCGCGGTATTGTTCACTGCTCGGTTCAGGATTACCGTGAACCTCATCGGCGAGGTGTCCGTATTCCTGTCAGATCAACCGAGCACTACAGGTGTTGACGATGACAAACTATACTTCGCGATCGAATCAGGCGGTATTCTGCACCCTCACTATTGCCGGTATGCTGTTGGGCGCCTGTTCCTGGATTCCAAAAGGGGAGGCCCAATTTGACGTCGGGATCAAGGACCGTGGGGTGGCCTCCTGGTATGGCGAGCAGTTTCATGGTAGGCAGGCAGCCAACGGTGAAATATTTGACATGGAAGCGTTGACCGCCGCACACCGGACGATGCCCCTTGGCAGCATCGTACGGGTCGTCAACCTCGCGAATGGCAAGCACCTGTATGTGCGCATTACCGATCGTGGCCCCTACGTCAATGGTCGCGTACTCGATCTTTCCCATGCCGCGGCGGTTCAGTTGGACATGGACCATGAGGGTACTGCCCACGTCCAGATTGAGATCGTCGGGCAATGGCGTCCGGAACTCTTACAGTATTCCGAATCCACCTCGGGACGGATCTCATCGCTGTTGATCGAGAAGACGGTGGCCGACCGTCCGATTGCGTTCATGACCTCATGGCTGCGCGTGTTGCCTAGTGATGTATGGCTCGCCCGCCGTATTCGTCGTGTTCCGGCGATCCTGGCGGCTGATCACATCGCTCATGCGGAGGTCGCCACTCTCGCCTTGGCGTAATGCTCTTCTTCTGTCTCCTTCGGGTTGACAGTGCGCGAACTGCTCCACTAGACTATCTCTTCTTCACCGGGGCTGACGAGGTCGGCTTCAGGCAGACGACCGTGAGGGGAGACGCATGGCAAAAAAGCAGACCGCTGAATCCGACGAATCCAGATTAAAACAGAAAATCGCTCAAAAACACGCCGATCAGTCGAATCCCGAAGGGGATGCCACCATACGGTCCTTGCGCAAGCGGTTGAAGCGCGAGCAACGCAGACGGCGGGCGTTGGCTTTGAGACGGAAGCATGCCGGCGGAAACAAACCGGCGGAGACTGCTGCACCGGCGGCGGGATAAGAAGAAGCAGTTGAAGGAACAGCGCCATGGATGAAGTACGCAACGAAGAGGAGCGGCAGACGAAGGGCGAGGCCGACCTCGCGAGTGATGAACTAGCGGACAAAGTGTCCGCGGAATTCGCGAGCGATCGGACTCCCACCACGGATCTCCCCGGCGAGCAGGCTGAACCGGTCATGCTCGAAGAGGAAAAGGTCAAGGACGAGATCGATATTCAAATCGATCTCTTGAAGGATCCGGATTGGGTCGTGCGCCGTGAAGCGGCCATCACCTTGGGTGAGATGGGCGACGAACGCTGTGTCGAGCCGCTTTGCAAGGCGCTCTATGACGGCGATTGGCAGGTCCGTGAGGTGGCCGTTGACGCGCTGGGGCAAATTGGATCGCCGGCCGTTGAGATGCTGATCAAGATGGTGCGAGATTGGGATGTCCGTAAGTATGTCATCATGGCGTTGGGCAAAATCCGCGATGAGCGCGTCCTGGATCCACTCATGCTTCAGTTGCGAAGCGATGAATTCAAAGACGATGCGACGAATGCGCTGGTCGAACTGGGGGAGCCGGCCCTTGAGCGCCTGATCAAAGCCTTGAAAGACAAAGATGAAATGGTGCGAAAGCAGGCCGTCTTAGCGCTGGGACGGATCAAGCACGCCGGCGCCGTGGATCCCTTGATTGAAATGCTTGCCGATGCCGATTGGTTCACTCGGCTGACCGCCGCGGCAGCGCTTGAGGCGATCGGCGATCCGCGCGGGCGCGACGCGATCAAGCCGTTGACCAAGGATTCCGATATGGTTGTTCGGATGAGGGTCGAGCGGATCCTGGCAAAGTGGAAGAAGCAGCCCGCCGGTTCGGTGTCGATGAATTGACCGGTTACTTGCTCAGTTCACTGTCCAGATTCTGCTGCAGTTCAGTCAGTTTCCGAATGGGCACCGGTTTCCCCATCGTCAACTCCAGCCGCATTTCCTGCAGTTGTCCGACGAGTCCCCGCATCGCCTGCGTCTGATCACTGGGCTTCGCGCCCTTCATGGCGCTTTCCAAAGCATTCACGCCCTCGGCGAGCTGTTTGGCCGCCTCCCCGTAATTCTTGTCGACTAGTTCCGACTTCGCCTGCACCACTCGTGATTTTGTATCGAGAAGCGCTTGCCTCCTGCGAAGATCGCGCTCAATGCCCATGGTGGTATCGACCACGTTCCTGGACATCTCCTTCAACGAATGTTGGAGATCACCCACCGTTTCCTGGAGGGTGCCCACGGGGCGCTGCCCGAAATAGTACCCCAGCGCAAACGAGGCGAGGGTGAGCATCAGAATGCCCATAAATTTCCACATGACTATCCTTTCCGTCCTCTGCCCGACGAGGACCTTGTGGCGGAGTTCAGCTGATTGAGCAGACTCCCGGCCGCGGTAATGCGGACCGCCGGATCCGAGTCATGGAGACCTTTCTTGATCAGAGGCAGTACAGGCAGGGAGAGTTTTCCCAAGGCTTTGGCCGCGTACAGACGCGGTTGGGGTTGCTGATCTTGTAGGAGCGTCTGGAGGACGGAGAGCGCTTGCCTGTCGGATGCCGCGCCCAGGGCCTGGGCAGCGGAAGCCCGCACAGACGGATCCGGATGCCGCGCAAGGTCGGTTGCCACGAGAACGGCACTCTGATCACCCAGTCGTAGGAGCCCTTCCACCGCGCTGGCTCTGACCTGCATGGACGCATCCCGGGTCAACGCATGAAGCAGCGGGCGTGAGTCTTTGGTGCCCACGCGGCCCAGACTAGAGGCCGCAACTGCTCTCACGCGAGCGTGCTCGTCTCCGAGTGCATGCGTGAGAGGAGCGACCGCATCGGCCTGGCCGAACTCACCCAACGCACCCGCGGCAAATGCCCGTACGGGCGGTTCAGGATCGTACACACCGTGGCTGAGCACACTGAGACTGGAGGGCCGCTTGAGCCGACCCAGGACTCCCAATGCAGCCATTCGCGTCTCGGGGTCCGGCAATGTGGCTGCTCCGGTGATATCGGCCAGCATGTCCTGTTTGCCGAGCCGGTACAGGGCGGCGTAAGCAAAAACGCCTTCAGGTCCATCCTCTGTTCTCGCCACTTCCACCAATCGCGGCATAATGTCGGTCACCTGCGCCTCGCTCAGTGCGTTCATCGCTGCAATGCGCACCGAACCCGAGTCATCTTGAAGCGCGCGCCGCAAGGGCTGTGATTTGGCGGCAAGCCCTGCCCTCGCGAGCGCCTCGACTGCTCGAGCACGCACGATAGGTGAGCTGTCCAACAAGCCATCCTCTAAGAGGGCTTGCTGATCCGGTAGGCTCACATCTGCAAGGGCGCTGTAGGCGGCGATGCGAAGGTGTTCCCTCGTGTCGCGCACATAGGCGCTGAGGAAACTGACGCCCAGTGGTCGCAGCAGGGCCGGATCGTCAGCCTGGTCGGCTTTGACGAGCCGTTCATAAATTTCCAGCCCTTCCTCCGGCCGACCGAGTTTTGTTGCACTTTGCACGGCCAGCCGAAGCAGCGCTTTTGAGGGGGTGACTTCAGAAGACTCCGGAGGCAGGACCCGTAACACGGCGCCATAGTCGGCACGGTTGAAGGCCTCGGTCGCTTCTCGTTCCAGGGAAGCTGCCGCGGCGGCCACGGCGAGAGAGGGGGCCGCGAAGGCAAGCAGCATGCAGATGAGGGAGAGCAGCGATTCGTCCTCACCAGGTTGTCGGGACTTGAGTCATCGCTGGGCAGTACAACAGCTCGACGTAGTCCTTTACCATCCGCTTGGTGCAGAACCGGGGGGCGACGGTTCTGATGCTTTCCTTGACCATCTGGAGCCAGCCGCGCGGAATGCCGTCGAGATCGCGTTGGTAAAACAACGGCACCGCCTCCTGCTCCAACTGCCGATACAGTTGTTCGGCATCGTGAGCGTCCTGTGCCTGCACATCGGCGTTGCCCTCCAAGGGCTGAATGCCCCAGCCGTTCGCCCCGTTGAAGCCTTCCTGCCACCAGCCGTCCAGCGTGCTGAGATGAAGCACGCCGTTTAAGGCCGCTTTCATCCCGCTGGTGCCGCTGGCTTCCATGGGAAACCGAGGGGTGTTCAGCCAGATGTCCACGCCCTGGACCAGGAATTTGGCCATGTGCATTTCGTAGTCTTCGAGGAAGGCCACGTGTCCGCCGAGCTTGTGGTCGTTGCAAAAATTCATGACTTCGTGGATGAAAAAGCGGCCCGGTTCGTCGGCGGGGTGGGCTTTCCCAGCGAAGACAAGCTGGACCGGCCTCCACTTGTCCTGTAGCAGCCGCTTCAATCGGTCGAGGTCTTGGAAGAGCAGCGTCGCGCGCTTGTAGGTCGCGAATCGTCTGGCGAATCCGATCGTCAAGGCTTCCGGATCCAGCAGCGTGCCGCGGCTCAGCACCTGTGATGGCTGCAAATTCCCCTGCATCCACCCAGTGCGCGCCCGTTCCCGGATAAATCCCATCAATTTGCGTTTCATGGTTTGACGGACGGCCCAGAGGTCGTGGTCAGGAATGTCGAGTACTCGCTGCCACATGGCCGGATCGTCGCAATGCTCAGACCAGGCCGGATGGAGGGATTTGCTGTAAAGACGGTGCAGATCCTGCGCAATCCAGGTGGGGGCATGAATGCCGTTGGTGACATGCCGGATCGGCACCGATTCGACCGGCAACCCTGGCCAAAAATGCTGCCACATCTCGCGGCTGACGCGGCCGTGTTCACGGCTCACTCCGTTGACGTGTGCTGACAGCCGCATCACGAGGGCCGTCATGTTGAACCCATGCCCACGCGATTCCGGCGTCTCGCCCAACCGCAGGAACTCGTCTCTGGAGAGATTGAGCTGTTCCCAATATCCTGAAAAATAGCGGTCCATCAGATAATGCGGGAACACGTCGTGACCGGCGGGGACCGGCGTATGGGTCGTGAAGACCGTGCTCTGACGGACGACTTCACTGGCCTCAGCGTGGGAGCGGCCGCTTTGCACTAGTTCGCGCACGCGTTCCAACGTCAGAAACGCAGAGTGGCCTTCGTTCGCGTGCCAGACGGCCGGCGCAATGCCCAACGCACGAAGTAGGCGCACGCCGCCGATGCCCAAGAGAATCTCCTGACAAAGCCGCATCTCTTGGTCGCCACCGTACAATCGCGCCGATAACGCACGGTTCTCCGGAGAGTTTTCCGGCACATCGGTATCGATCAAATAGAGCGGAATACGGCCCACCAACACTTTCCAAACGACGGCTGTGACATTGCGTCCGCCCATGTCGACGGTGAAGCGGCATTGTTCGCTCGACGGCGTCAGGGCCGGATGGATAGGCGAGTCCTCCCGATTAAACGGCGCGTATGCGGCTTCCTGCCACCCTTCCTGTGTGATTCGCTGGCGAAAATAGCCCTGAGGATACATGAACCCAATCCCGACGAGAGGGACACCCAGATCGCTCGCTTCCTTACAATGATCTCCCGCAAGGATGCCGAGACCGCCACTGTAAATGGGAATAGAGGTGTGGAGGCCGAATTCGGCGGAAAAGTAGGCGATGATCTTCTTGGTTTCTCCGGCGTGCTTCGTGCTGAACCAACTCCGCCCGTTGGCCTTGTACTCGTCGAACAGTTTGAGCACGGCGGAGTATTGCCTGAGATACGACGGGTCATTCGCGAGCTTGGTCAGTCGTTCGGGTTTGATATCGGTCAGCAGCTTGACCGGATTGTGGTGCGTATAGAACCACAGCGTAGGATCAATCGTCTCGAAGAGCTGGCGGGCCTCCACCGTCCAACTCCACCAAATATTCAGCGACAGTTCGGACAGCCGAGCGAGGCTGGGAGGAATACGTGTGTGCACAGAATCGAGGGTCGTCGTGGGGTTCACGCAGTCTCCTTGTGTGGTGGACTTAAAATCGGCGAGAAGACGGTCACTCGTGGAATCTTCTTCAGGCGTGACCTGCCTTGTGCCAAGAGATCCACTCTTCGGAGAATGCCACGGCGGCATACCGTTCGCCAAGCACTTTCGCAACTCGATTCATCAGCTTGGTGAGCTGCTGAGTCTCCTCGGTGGTCAGATCTTGACGAAAACGCGGATGCAGTCCCCAACGAGTTTCAATTTCATCGCCGGAAACGTCTGACATGATACTGATGAGTTTGATTTCGTTTCCTGTCTGCCCTCTTGGCGAGGCGTTTGCGACCGATGCGGCCTGGCTGGCAGATGGCTCACCCACGGGGCCGACATCCGGCGGCCGTTCGCCTTTGAGGATTGCCGTGATGGCAGGAACCATCGCCGTCGCACACAACATGGCTGCTGAGGTGATTTGGGAATTGTCAGCGACACCGAGGGCATCGGCTACGCGTCCGCCGAAGGTGTCGAACATGTCATTCTTGGCCTTGCTCTCTTCCGTAATCGAGAACCGATAGCCCTCGTAGAGTTTTCGGCTTTCCGCCACCACCCCTCTGATGGTCATCATGATCTCGTTTTGATCGACCGTTGAGAAGGCTGGCTCCAGCACCGCACGCAATCGAGTCGTCACCGCATCTTCCAGTCCGGTCATAAAGTCCGGCTGATCTTTAATGGGAATATGAAATGCCGACAGGCGGTCGGCCAGGTTGAACGTGACCTTGAGGAACTCGAGATAGAGCTTCCACTCGTCCTGCCGCTTCAACTTGAGCGCCTGTTCGGGGGCGTTCTTCTTCATGACGGTCACCGATTCTCCGGCGACGGCCAGCATCAGATCGGCGAGCGAGCGTTGCTGTTCACTATAAGATATGCTGGTTGTGGCCATGAGCTGAGTACTTCCTCTCGTTTAGAATGGGGCATTATAACCGAGTGGTCCTCTTGGCTCCAAGAGGGAGACAGGTCGTCGACTGCTTGCACGGTTTCTGGGGTTTTCTGCTGGCAAATCGCCGTTCAGTCATCCACAATGCGCGGCAAATGAATTCTAAGGAGTTGTGACCCGGCCGACCCGATGGAAGCGCTACCGCTGCTGTTGTTGAAGACCGTTCTCCTGCGCCCTTACGTCTTTGCCTTTCTTGCTGCCTTTCTCTTCATCGGTCGCGGGCTCCTCGGCTGGCGAAGGACAATCGCCTTTCTTCTCGTCGGTTGGGTGACGGCATTTCTTTGCGAATTCTCCTCGACTCGCATCGGTGTCCCGTTTGGATTTTACTATTACAACGGTTCCACGCTGGGAGAAGAACTCTATATTGCCGACGTGCCCTTCATGGATTCTCTCTCATTCACGTTTCTGTTGTTTGCGAGCTATTGTCTGGCGCTGGTTTTTGTTTTACCCTCGCACCCGCCATTGAGCTCCTATCGGTTGCGCCTCTTGCTGGATCCGGCAATAAGAACCGCCTGGCCGGCGATGGTGCTGACGGCCGCGTTTTTGACGTTCATCGACATCGTCATCGATCCCGTCGCTCTGCGTGGTGATCGATGGTTTCTCGGCCTGATTTACGGATATCCGGACCCCGGGTTGTACTTCGGGATTCCGCTCATGAACTTTGTGGGATGGGCCGTGGTGGGCCTCATCGCCCTCTCGATCTACTTCGTGATCGACCGGCGGTTGCCTCCACTGCCTGCGGATGTCACGGCGACTCGGTACCTGCTCCTGGGCTGCGGGCTCTATTACGGCGTCCTCACGTTCAATCTCACCATCACATTCTGGATTGGAGAACCTCTCCTCGGTCTGGTCGGCGTCCTGATCTATCTCCCGATGACCCTCTTGTTCGTCCTGCGCGTGCTCAACCGAGTTCCCGGAGCGGTAGTTGCTCGAACGTCTGCTGCATGACAGGTCACCGTAGAGAACTAGAATATTCCATGTTACCGACGGGCAGCGCCTTGCGTTGAAACATTCTCGTCCGGAATGTTATACAGCGCAGTCAGGTTTCTTTTCTTCATGAGTCGCGACATCACACCATACGTCTTAAAGCGCCCACCGGAGGACTCCACTCCCCGAAAACTCTCTATCGATTACGCCGCGGCATTAAATCCGCAGCAACTTGCAGCGGTGACGGCGGGCGATGGACCCTCCCTGGTGATTGCGGGCGCGGGCAGTGGGAAAACACGCACATTGGTGTACCGCGTGGCCTATCTGATCGATAGCGGTGTCGATCCTTCGAATATCCTGCTCCTGACCTTTACGCGCAAATCGGCGCAAGAAATGCTGCAACGGGCCGGCGAATTGATTGGTGTGCGCAGCGAGCGCGTATGCGGCGGCACGTTTCACTCCGTTGCGAACATGCTGCTCCGGCGCTACGGCCGGGCGATTGGGTTGGAGCCGGGCTTTACGATTCTAGATCGAAGCGATGCCGAAGACTTAATTGCCCTCGTCCGGTCGCAACTCGGACTCAATGAAAAAGACAAGCGATTTCCACGGAAGGGCACCATCGCGGAAATCTTCAGCAAATCCGAGAATACGTTGCGGACATTGGACGACATCGTCATCGAGGAATTCAGTCATTTCGCCGATCATGTCGAATCGCTTTCGCAACTTCAGACGGGCTATCGTACTGCACAGCGCCAGCGGCAACTCGTGGACTACGATGACCTTCTTGTGTTGCTGCGTCAGCTTCTCGTGCAGGATGCCCACGCCAGAGAAGCGATTTCGCGACTGTATCGGTACATTTTGGTCGACGAATATCAGGATACGAATCGATTACAGGCGGACGTGATCAGAAATCTGGCGGCCTCTCATCAGAACGTCATGGTCGTCGGCGACGACAGCCAGTCGATTTATGCGTTCCGCGGCGCGACGTTCAAAAATATCATGGAGTTTCCAACGTTATTCCCGGGCGCCACCATCTATAAATTGGAAGAAAATTATCGAAGCACGCAGCCGATTCTGAACCTCGCCAACTGCATCATTGAAGAAGCGGCTGAGAAATATACGAAACACCTGTTCACGCGGAAGCTTGACGGACCCTTGCCGACACTGGCTGAAGCGGCAGGAGAGAATGCCCAGTCGCGGTTCGTGGCCCAGAAAATTCTGGAATTGCGCGAAGAGGGCGTGCCACTGGGCGAGGTGGCGGTCTTGTTCCGTTCCAGTTTTCACTCGTTTGATCTAGAAATTGAGTTGTCTCGATGCGGATTGCCCTTCGTCAAACGCGGCGGGGTGAAGTTCATTGAAACCGCCCACGTCAAGGATCTGCTGGCGCACCTTCGTGTCGTCGCCAATCCGCTCGACGCTGTGAGTTGGCATCGGGTTTTGATGCTTGTCGAGGGAGTTGGCCCCAAAAAGGCCCAAGATCTATTGACCACATTGGTGAAATCGGAGAGGCCCTACGACGTGTTGCAGGCTGTAAGCGGGCGATCGGCTCAGGGACTGAAGAACTTGGCGCATACGCTGGAAAGTCTCTCAGGTGCCGACGATCACCGGACGGCAGAACAAGTCAATCACATTTATGAGTATTACCTCCCGATCCTCAAGGAGCACTACGACGACTATCCCAAGCGGATTCGGGACCTCGACCATCTGCATACGATTGCGGAGGGGTATCCGGAAGTGGAGGCCTTTCTCTCCGATCTGGCCCTTGAACCACCGGACGGCAGTGCGGTCGACGTTGAATCTCCGGATCGCGACGATGAGCGAATGGTGTTATCGACCATTCATTCGGCCAAGGGGCTGGAATGGCAGTGTGTATTCGTCATTTGGGTCGTCGATGGAAAATTTCCGTCGATCTATTCGTTCGTCACCGACGAAGACCTTGAAGAAGAGCGGCGACTGTTCTATGTCGCAGTGACGCGCGCCAAGCGCCATCTCTTTTTAACGTACCCCATCAACGTTTTCGATAAGGGCAGCGGTATGTTGTTGTCAAAGCCCACTCGATTCCTCGATCATATCTCTCCGGCGATGTTTGAACAGCTGGCCTTGGTCGAAGAAGGAGATCGGGGCGACTGGGGCCGCTATCGAGACCGCGATTATTGAGATCTCGATGTATCCGATCGTGGGTTCCCTTGTCGCGCTTCTCGTCTGCCTGTCGACGCTTCCGACCCTCGGGAGCGGGACAGCCTCGGATTCATCAGGACATATCTGGAAACAAATCACGGCTGAAGCCGAGAGTCTGGGGTTGCCCACCAAGTTTTTACGAACAGTGCCTGCCGACTTTGTCGGCTTTGAGTTTGACGATTTGCAGGCCTTTGCGGCCGAGTATCATCCGTCCGAGCATCGCATGGTGTTGAATCGAACTCTCTCGTTCAACGTGGCGGGAGGAACGTTGCGTCCACTGGCTCGGCTGACGCATGCAGAATTGGAGACCCTGTACCACGAACTCTTCCATGCGTATATGGACTATCTGTCGACGACGGAAACGCAAGGACAACCTGATCCCTTCTTAAGCTTCGCGCGGGAACAGCAGCAATGCCGGTACGGCGCCGTCCTCATCAACCCTGTGGTACAGCGGAAAAAGGAAACGGAAGAGCGGTTTCTCAGCGAGCGGGAATCCTGGGAAGCGTTGAACGAAGGGTGGGCGGTCTTTGTCGGCTGGACGGTCTGGAGCCAACTGGAAATGCGCCATGGCGGAGGTCAGTCTATCCAGAAGCCCGGCAAACTGCGAGACGCATGGCTTCGCCGGCTCGAAGAGGCGGATCGAGAAGGAAAGCTCCGTGGCTACTATGAGCCGGAGGATCCCACTGAACGAAGCGTCACCAGAAAACGGTTTTTAGCCGCGACTTCACGTCTTTCGAGCGAGGAGATTGGACGCTTGATGACTGGGCCAATGGAGTTTCCCTCGGATCTCGTCAAGCAGGCCCTCAAGAGGCTAGCCGGGGCCCAGGGGACCTTGCATCACGTCAAATCCTGCGCTCAG
>JAICVE010000481.1 GCA_025935475.1 Nitrospira sp.
GCTGAAGAAGACGACGAACTTCGTGCGAATACTCGCAAGCTTCCCCAGGCTCGACAGTTGCGGAGTCGATTGTGGAGTGGTCATGGGCATCAATAGGTCTCGTCGATCAGGTGATTGACGTCTTTGGGAAACTCGATACCGAGAAACCGCGCCGTCTTCAGATTCACAGTGATCTTCAGCCGTTCAATGGGAATCGGCTTGGCCGGAAGCTTCCGGTCGCCGTCTAGGATACGCTTCGCCAACTGTCCTGTCTCGCGTCCCACTTCCCCGTAGGAAACGGAAAGGCTTAACAGCGCGCCAAGCCTGGTAAATTCCGGTGAAAATCCAATGACCGGAACCCGTTTCGCCAAGGCGGTTTCGAGAATAAAGCCGATGGACTCATTAGTCAGGACGGTGGAATCCGGGACCAGCAAGAGGGCGTCCGTGGAGGCCAACAGCGAACGCAGTTGTTGCGGCACCTCTTTGTCGCTCTCCACGGCATACGCTTGCAGCTGAAACGATTGTGCGGCAGCCTGTGCGATCGTATCTTTGAGCTTGGCTTGGTTGCCGGAGTTCGACAACAGGCCCATGCGGCGCAAATCGGGGAGAAAGGCGCGCAAGAGTTTAAATTGGCGCTCCGCCGGTATTTCCAACAGCGTCCCGGTCATATTCGGAGCGGTGAGGTTATGCTTGGACGGGTCCAAGATCATCATATACACAATGGGGATGTCGACGATCTCCAGCTTCGCTGCCAGGGCCGCTTTCAAGCCCACGGCCACCACAAGCGACGCTTCAGACGCCCGAATTTTTCTCGCGAGTTTCCGACCCTGGTCGAGGTCGCCTTGCACATCGTATTCGGAATAAATCATTCCTGATGGCGCCGTCGATTTAAAGCCCGTGATAGCTTGATAGTAGGCGCTGATGCTGGAGGATTTGAGAATGGCGATTTACGCTGACAGGCATTCCGTCTCGGCCGAGGCGTAGTAGCCCCACCCGCACATCATCGCGAGCATGACCCGGCCGACGGCTCGAGACGAGTCGTTGGAGAAACGCGCGATGAACGTACGGACAATCATAGGCAGCGGCCGGCCTCTTTCGGTCGTGTCAATGTGCGCACGTGGTGTCCTCTTGAGCAGTGCCCCCGTGCCGGGCGGGGATCGCACGGACGGTTCCAAGTACATGAATCGTGCGGCCGGCGTGATCACGGATGAGATGTCCCGTCCAGATGCACGACAGGATCATGCCGTCCGACCTCTTCACACGATGCTGGAAGGTGATTGTCGCGCGGGACGGTTCCAACACCTGTCGAGAGGCCTGCGCCATGTCATCACGATCATCGGGATGCACGAAGGCGAGCAATCCCCGATGCGTCTTATGGCCTGGGACGGGCGGCATGCCGAGAAATTCGTCCACTTGCGGCGACCAGAACATGCAATCGGTTTCGAGGTCCCAGTTCCAGAGGCCAATTTGTGTGGAGCTCAGCGCCAGACGCAGCTGCTGTTCGTGGCTCCGAAGCAGGTTCTCGGCCTGCTTGCGTTCGCTGATGTCGGTGGAAATCCCGCAGAGGGCGTAGGGGATTCCGGCCTGATCGCGGAGGGGAAACTTGATGGAAATATAGGTATGGGGTCCGTCGACGTGAGGCGCCGTCTCTTCATATTCCACCGTGGAATTCCGCTCCAACACCTCCACGTCATTCGTCCGGAAGGCGTCGGCGAAATGGCGTGGAAAAATCTGATGATCGGTAAACCCGATGATGTGGTCGGCTCGCAGACCGAAAATTTGTTCGAACCGTCGATTGACGAAGATATACCGCCCGCTGGCCTCCTTGACGTAGATGACGGCCGTCGTGTTGTCGGCCATGTCTTTAAGAAATTGCTGACTTCGGCGTAGCGCATCCTCAGCGTCCTTCCGCTCCATGATCGATTGCAGCGACCCCGTCATCCGGATCACCCGGCCCTCGGCATCCCAAATCGCCTGGCCCCGGGCCCGCACCCAGTGATAGTCACCTGACTTCGTGAGCAGCCGGTATTCTGCATCGTACGGGACGCGGCGTTTAAAATGGGCGTTGAGTGCCTCGAAGACGCGTTCGCGGTCGTCGGGATGCAACCGCGACGTCC
>JAICVE010000274.1 GCA_025935475.1 Nitrospira sp.
CTGTTGGCTGATCAGGAATAGCGAGCGGATGTTCAGATTCATCACCTTGTCCCACGCCTCGATCGGGTGATCCTCGGTCGGCGCGCCCCAGGTTGCGCCCGCGTTGTTCACCAGAATGTCCACCCGGCCGAGCTTCTTGATCGCTTCGTCAGTGAGCCGCTTGACGTCTTCGTCCCTGGAATTATCCGCTGCGATCCACTCCGCCTTGATGCCAAGGCCGGCAAGATGCGCTTGAGCTTTTTCCAGATCTGGCGCCTTGCGAGAGGAAATCACGACCCGCGCCCCTTGCTCACCGAGCGCCTCGGCGATCTGCAGCCCGGGAGCCGCCTGTAACAAGGGCATTCTTGCCGGTGAGATCGAATGCCTTTTTGATGCTTCCCATAGTCAAATCCTCAAGCTTGTGGACAAAGTTCTGCTGCGCGGTTACGTGGCGATCCGCGGGATCACTATTTCCCGCGGAACACTGCCGAGCGACGTTCCACGAAAGACTGGATGCCTTCTTTCATGTCTTCGCTGCTGAAAACGCGATCCTTGATCTTGGGAATGTAATCGATCGCGGCTGCCTCGCCGGCCTCGATGTATTTCAACGCGGCTTCCTTGGTCACCTGAATGCCGATCGGGGCGTTCTTGGCGATCAGATTTGCAATCTCCATTGCGCGGGCGATTTGCTGGCCGGGAGCGACGACTTCCTGAACAAACCCGATTTTGTGCGCTCTTGCCGCATTAAACTCGTCGCACAGAAACAAATGATACATCGCATCTCCCCAGCCGGCCCGGGTCAGATAGCGAAAGTGGGCGCCACCTAATGGCGCGATTCCACGTTTGGATTCCATTTGGCAGAACCGGGCATCGTCGGCGGCCACGACAATGTCACCAGCCAGCATCATTTCGATGCCGATCGTAAAACAGATCCCCTGTACTGCCGTTACGATTGGCTTGCGGCACCGGCTTTTCAGCGCGAACGCATCGATGTTGCCGGGCTTGATCTCGGTATTCTCGGCCTTTGGTCCAAAGAATTTCGGCATGTCCAGCCCGGCCGTGAAATCCGGGCCTTCGGCACAGAGCACCCCGACCCAGTAATCGTCCGTTCGGTCGAGAAGCGTCATCGCATCCGACATCTGCGCCATCATCTGCGGACTGAAGGAATTCTTCTTCGCCACGTTGTCGATGATGATCTTGAAGACGTGCCCATGCACCTCGGTACGGATCTGACCGACTTTTGTTTTCTCGCTCATTTGCTGGTCTCCACTTGTTTCCAGGCGACTGCGCGACGCAGGCTCCTCCGTCGACCGGCGTGCAACCGATTGTTCTTTGCCAGCCAGCTTGGAACGGCCGCCGAGGGTTCGGCTACAAACGATTCGGATAACCGCTATTCATTGGCGATGCGCCCTGCTTCGAAGCTTTTAGGTAGTTCTGGATCATCGCTCAGCTCAGCGCCGCGAACGCGGTCCGTTCGAAAGCCATCAGCTCTTCCGTCCGGCCGTCACGCACCTTCAGTAGCCACTGCGGATCCTGAAGCAGCGCCCGGCCCACCGCGACAAGATCGAACTCCTCGCGATCGAGGCGGCGGATCAACTCGTCGAGGGACGCCGGACGGGAACTCTCACCGCCGTATGCGGCGATGAATTCGCCGGTCAGACCGACCGACCCGACTGATATCGTCGGTACTCCCGTCACTTTCTTCGCCCATCCGGCGAAATTCAAATCGGAGCCATCGAACTCCGGCTCCCAGAAGCGCCGTTGTGAGCAATGCAATATGTCGACGCCCGCGTCGACCAGAGGTTTGAGCCAGGCTTCCAATGCGCGAGGCGTATCGGCCAGCTTCACTTCATAGTCCTGCTGCTTCCACTGGCTGATCCGGAGAACTATCGGAAAATCCGTTCCGACCGACTTGCGCACCGCGTGGACGATATCAGCGGCAAACCGGGCCCGGCCGGGCAGGTCCTTACCCCCATACGTATCCTCTCGGCGATTGGTACCTTCCCAGAAGAACTGATCGATCAGATAGCCGTGCGCGCCGTGCAATTCGACGGCATCGAACCCCAGAAGCTTCGCCGCAAGCGCCGCGTCGGCGAAAGCGCGAATGGCGTCTGCAATGTCCTCCTCGCTCATCGGCTCGCCGAACTTCTTCTCCGGTCGCGACAGGCCGGACGGACTGTCGTAGGCGCCGGGAGGAGACCAATTCTGGGCGCGCGTGCGAACGGCTCCGACATGCCATAGCTGCGGCGCCATCAGGCCACCCGCGGCGTGCACCTCGTCGACCACACGCCGCCACCCTGCCAGCTCCTTCTCGCCATGAAAGCGGGGAACATTCGGATCGTTCAGGGATGCCGGACGATCCACGCCCGTACCCTCCGATATGATGAACCCGACCGCTCCTTCGGCTCGGCGGCGGTAGTATCGCGCGACGTCTTCGGTCGGAATACCGCCCGGAGAGAACGAGCGCGTCATCGGCGCCATCACGACCCGGTTCGGCAAGTTCAGCCCTTTCAACTTGAAAGGCCGGAAAAGTGCGTTGCTGGACATTTATGCTCCCTGATTCAGTTAGTGGCGTTGCGGGCTCAGATCACCCGCATTGCACCTTCAGAAAGCACACTTCACTTTCCATCGGCGCTGAGTACGTTACCGAATTGCTCCCACGTCGTACCGTTCCAGCGCTGCAGCTGCAACTGCGTGTACGCCATACTGTTTTCCGGGCCTGTGTTGATCGTAACACCCGGTATGAGAGTGGGAAGCGACAGCCCGCGTATGCTCCGCGATTGCTTGACGATGTTCTCGCGCGAGAGATCGTCACCGCACTGCTTGAGCACCTGCTCAAGGATCTGTCCCTGCTGCGTACCGAACACATAATTGGCATCACCAATGTCCGCGCCCGGCAGGTATTTCGCGAAGTGCTCACGGTACCATTTGATGCCGGGGTCGTCGGCCCACTTCTTGTCGTTCGGGTCCTTGGTGATCGTTGCCGCAACGATGCCCACGGCCTTTTCCGGTCCCGCAGGGACGATGGTCGAAGAGACCGAGCTCGAAACGAAGTTGATCAGGAACAGCGGCTTCCAACCGACCTCGTCGGCCTTCTTGATGGCCTGAGCCGCGAACTTCGGTGTGCCGGCAACTAGGAACGCCTCCGCACCAGACGATTTCAACTTCACCACGTGGGAATCGATCGTCGGCTCGGTCACTTCATAGGAGGACGATACAACTTTCTTGTCGAAGTCCTCTTTCAGATAACCTTTGAATGCATTGAGGAAGTCCTTACCCAAATCGTCGTTCTGATACAGGATCGCTATCTTTGCGTCTGGCCGGGCCTGGGTGATGTATTTCGCATAGATCCGCCCTTCCGTATCATAGCTAGGCAACCCAGTGGTGGTCATCGGAAATTCAGCGAAATTCGTGAATTTGGTGACGCCGCTTACCACGAACAGATGAGGAACTTTCTTCGCGTTGACGTACTTGATGGTGGCGCCGATACCGGGAGTACCGAGCGGGCCGAACAGGAAGGCCACTTCATCGCTTTCGACAAGCTTCCTGGTCTGCTCCACCGTCTTGGGCGGGCTGTAAGCATCGTCGTAGGTGATGAGATTGATCTTGCGGCCGTTGATCCCACCGCGCTCGTTGATCGAATTGATGTAGGCGATCAGACCCTTCCCGGTATTGCTGAGCGGCGACGCGGGACCGCTAAACGGGAACGTAGCCCCTACCTTCACTTCGGCGCTCGTGACGCCGGGCATTTCCGCACGCGCGTGCGCGCCAGCCAACGAAGCTGCGATCGCGGCCGCCATCATGGTTTTTCCAAACATCGACTTCTCCCTTGTGCGGCGACGGGTTGCGCCGCTCATCAATCGTTGAATTTCCGTACGGCCTCCGCACCGACCCCCCTGGTGCGGCTTCGCCCATCCCTTGCAGTGCATCACTCAGCCCGCGGCTGCGGCATCGGACACCTTCCCGGCCGCCCGTTCGATCGCCATCTCGCGCAGCTTGTGTTTGAGTATCTTGCCGGTGGAGGCTGAGGGCAGAGCATCGAGCACGATCAATTCAGTCGGCCGCTTGTACGAAGTGAGCTGTTGGGCCGTGTATGACTTCAGCTCTTCGGCGCTGACGCTGGCGCCGGGGAGAAGCTGCACGAACGCGACGACCTCCTCGTTGCCATCAATCGGTCGTCCTACCACAGCTGACTGGACGACTTGGTCGTGCGCGTTCAGCACCGCCTCCACCTCGGCGGGGTAAACGTTGAAGCCGGAGCGGATGATAAGTTCTTTGGTTCGGCCAGCGATGTAGAGATGGCCCTCGCCGTTCACCCGGGCCAAATCCCCTGTGTTGAACCATCCCTGGTTATCGATCGCCGCGGCCGTCTGCTCGGGAGCGCGATAGTAGCCCAGCATCACGTTGGGGCCTCGGACGTGCAATTCGCCCACTTCGCCGGCCACCACCTTCTTGCCCTGCCTGTCCACGATCCGGTGCTCGATACCGGGAAGAAAGGGGCCGACCGACTCATCTGAGACAGGACGTTCTGAACGGACACCCGACAGGCCCGGCGAACATTCGGTTATGCC
>JAICVE010000220.1 GCA_025935475.1 Nitrospira sp.
ATGGCGGGAGGACCGACAGCCGGTTTGAATGGGACGTATCTGATTAATCATGTGGTGGGCGGATTGGCATTTCACTTCTGAAGGAAGGGTTGACGGAAGTCTGAGATAACGAATTAGCGACTTGCAGGCCAACGAACCGCGGGAGTCAGCGGCAGGGACGAACTCCCCTCTGCCGCGACGGTCTCTTCCCTCCTCAGAGTACCAACTCCTGCTCAAGAGCGCCGGGTATCTTGCCCGGCGCTCCCCTGCCCGGCGCATTCTACTCTACTTGTCCTCAATGCTGACGTACATGCGGAGAGAAACGTGTAAAGATGGGTGGTTCATGGCGGTGGACTGGATGAGAAAATACAATATCTGCTTTGTAATTTTGAACGCTTCGCATGTGATTGACTCACCGATGGAACGGGCCCACAATCTATTCACACACTCTGTTGCCATATGCCGACGGTCTCCTGGAAGGCCAACCCGCGGCCATGTGAGAAAGGTCGGCCAAGATGCCTTCTACACCCATTAGGGAGCAATCCAGTACCCACGACACTGTTCTCTTCGTCGATGATAACTCTGAGGACATTGATAATTGGTCGAACCACTTAAAAAACTCTTCGAGCCACTATGCGATTGTGAGCGTATCCTCAGTCGAGGCCGCGCTCGTCCTTGTAAGGCATCAACGCGTCGATTGTGTGGTGCTTGATTTAGACTTGCCGCAATCATCGGGGTTTGTACTCTTACTGGCATTGGTCCCCGATCGCCATCGCCCCCGCATTCCCATCGTGGTCCTCACTCGTCTGCGGAATCCAGCACTCCATCGGATGACAGTGGAAAACGGGGCGCACGCCTGTTTGGTCAAAAGCGAGACTTCCGCTCAAGATTTGGATAACGCTATTCAGCAGGCCATCGTAAGTATCTCAGCAAAAAGAAATGATGGTCCGCCCGTCTACCAAATTGAACCCCGCCAGCCCGACGACCTCGAATCCCACGGTTAAGATCATTCTCGAGCCGATCGTACCCTAATATGCATGTCGTCGAATGCCTTTCGGCGCTGAAAGAACAAATGCCTCAATTAAGTTTCTCGTGACTGAGCAGACTCAAGTCGGACAAGTGCGCCGAGAGGCGATACGTCTTGCGCAAAATTCCGAGTTCACCGAATCGCATCTCGGCAAAATAGCCCTTGCTCGCCACGGAATTAGCCACTCTTACAGTGGACCACAAGGGTGCCGATGTTGAGGAACCGCGCGATTGGCACTTGAGAGAGGTTAATCTCTGCAATGACCTCGTGCGTAACCGTCTGAATGTCTCTACCGGTATAACCGTTCCGCATCACCACCCGGTTCGAGAAGATAAGATACTGAGCCCACTGACGTAGACAGGCGGCGCACACAGCAGTGCTACAGCTCCGGCCAGCCAGCCTGCCCATCTCGTTGTACCCTGCCACAGGATGCGCAGCCCACGAGAGCCGGCTACAAAGCTCGCGAGATAGAGCCAGGCAAACTTGCTCCACGCCGGAAATCCCTGCCATATGAGTCTGTCGTGCGTACTCACGGCCACGAATCTTTAAAACATCTATAATTTGAATGGCGTTGGAGACAAGTAAATGACGTGTAGAACTACGTATACCAGAATCATCGTACCTTTCTCCCGTTTGCAAAAGATCGTCAACAGCACTATCTCAAAACCTTAGGAGAACTGTCAGCATATCGGCAAGATTAGAACGGAAGCGTTCGACGGTGAATCACAGGTCGTCGGGCGGTATTTCCGTTAGTAATGTTGAAGGGAAGTTTCTAATCTAGTATTCAGTTCGCGGTTTCATAGAGGATCGATATCTATCGGATGCGACGATAGGGCAGCTCCAATACCTCTGAATTTGACTATCACAAACACTAAAAGTGGTCATGGAAGGGACTCGTTAAGGTACCGAGAGCTTTCCCGAACCAACCCCGATTGTGCAATTGCTCGCGTGAAATCTTCCGGGAGTGGGTGAGATCTTCCTGAAAAATGTCCTCGAGTCGCTTCGCAATCTTCTCGTCATAAAAGATGACGTTGAGTTCGTCGTTGATTCCCATCGAACGGTTGTCGACATTCGTACTGCCGATGGTTGCCCACACTTTATCGACGATCATCATCTTGGTATGAAGTAGGGCCGGGGAATATTCATTCAGCTGCACGCCGCCATCAAGCAGTGGCCCAAAACGCTCACGATGCGATTCTTGAGTGACATATTCGACGCCGGTGCCCTCCACCACGCTGGGGATGAGCACACGTACAACCACCCCTCGCTGGATCGCTTGTAGGAAAGCCTCAGTCAGCTGTTCATCAGGGAAGAGATATGGAGTCGAAATCAAAATTGAGCGTTGAGCGGAGTAAATGGATTGAAGAAAGACATCATACAGTGAGAAATTATCCTGGATGGGCGAACTGCAAACGACTTGCACCTGCACCGGCGCTTCCGACACCGGCACAGGTTGATAGGGAAAGAATTCCTCTCCCCCCAGCAGAGCATGAGTCGCCTCGCGCCAATGTTCCATGAACGCGGCTTGCAAATGTTGAACAACCGGCCCTTCGAGTCGTACATTCGTTTCTCGCCATCGGTCTTTGGTGCGACCGTCACCGATCCAGGCATCATCAACGCCATAGCCGCCAGTGAAGCCGATTCGCCCGTCGATGACAACAATCCGGCGGTGATCGCGCATTTCAAGTCGCCCGAACCTCCACATACTCAATGGGCGGAAGTCCGGTACAATGTGACACCCGGCATTCCTCAAGCGGTTGACATACTCCTTGGGAAGATCCGAAGCGCCGTGGGCATCCAGTAGAATGGCAACGTATACCTGGGCCTGACATCGGTCGGCTAACGTCTCCACGATGAGGTCCGCCACCTTGCCCTTGTGAAAGATAAAGGCCTCGAAGGTGATGGTCTTCTGAGCCGACCGAAGAGCTTCAACCAAGGCCGGAAATGTCTCATCACCGTTTAGAAGGATATCGACCGTGTTGCCGCCAATGACAGGAGCTCCCGTAAAAGCGGCAAGCGAGCTTTGAAAGGCCGAGTCCGTGATGGGAATGTTAAGTACGGTCAGTTGCGGCGGTTTCTTGGCGCAGCCAGACAAAACAAGTATTGCGAACAGCAACAGCCGAAGGGCTTGCGGCCAATGCCTAGGGAGGATACCGAGATCTACCCCCGACCAACTTGGCATCAGGCTGCGGCAGCCATCGGTCGTGCCTTCGCACATTCCGAGCACCATCGCTGTCCGCAGTTGACGCACACAAATTGCTCGACGGTGAGTCCGGTCGGCACCTCGATCGCTGTCTCGACTCGAAGTGTTCCCTCGCACGTCCTGCATCGAACAAATTCCGTATCCATACAGCAAAGGATATGTCGAATCTAACCCGATATCTGTCCTAATTTGCTCATGTGAATGGCAGTGAGAGGTCCTCGGAGGAAGTGGCGATACGCCCTAAGATATCAGGGAGTTGCGGAAAACGTATCGTCACGGAGCAGCTCCGCATCAGGGAAAGCCCTTCTCTCATTACCCTTCATCTCAATCTGCTACCACGCTGTGTCCTGGTAGCAGCGTGGTAGCAGAAGAGGATGAAGGATGACGGTGATCGTATGGGAACCTAGTCGTGGAGGACGACGTTGAGGAGAGAACTGTGCACGTGCATCTCACCGTTGTAGTCAATGAAGCCTAGCTTCCGGAACTTATTCATGAAAAAACTGACGCGGGACCGTGTCGTCCCGATCATCTCGGCGAGCGTTTCCTGACTGATCTTCGCGATCACCGGCTCGGGCTTATCATCTTTGCCGAAGTGGGCCAACAACAGCAGCACTCGCGCGAGCCGCTTCTCACTCGAGTTAAAGAGATGATCCACTAAATCCTCTTCGATACGAATTGTGTGCGCCAGCAGATAGGCCGTAAACAGTTGGGCAAATTCGGCCTTGTCATGCAGCACCTGGATCATGGCATCTTTGTCGATACGCACGAGACTGGAATCTTCCACGGTGGTCGCGGTCGCCGTGCGAACCTTGTGTCCAGCGAGGCAGGATTCCCCAAAAAAAGCCCCCTCCTCCAGAATCGCGACGACGGCTTCTTTGCCCTGCTCCGAGACCACGGTTAGCTTGACCTTGCCCGCTTGGATATAGAACACGGCATCCGCCGCATCTCCTTGCGAAAAGATCGTGTGTTTGTTAGGCGACGGCAGAATGGTTTTGCCTCTGCCGACTTCGCTGAGGAATGTATGAGGATTGAATGGCGGCGTTTGCGCGCGTGTCACGCGTGTCATAGGTGACCTGCTTGGTCAGCACCCTAGTGAACGACGCAGGCGCATTATCGCCGGGCAATGGTGCACAACGCAAGGGGTGGAAATGAAGGTTTCACTTTCTGGCCTCCCACGCGACAGCTTGTGAAGAAAGCGAAATGGATGCTACCGAGTCAGTAGGACGAACAGAAAGTGGGAAAGCAATTGGATCGCAGTCACAACCCTTTGTATCGCTGCATACCAGCCCTTCAGTGCACCTTGCTGCATCGCATAGAGATTGTAATCTTTCGCCTCGGCCAGAAATCCTAGGACAACATGCGGTTGATTATTGTGTTTTCACTAATCGCGCCGCGGACGGCCATCAAGGGGGGCATAGGACCTCGGCAAGATTGAGGGACAAGAAGATGGTCAACGCTTCTTTCATGCTATCTTGCATAACTGATTGTTTTCATTTGAGAATATAGCCTACCGCAGAACCTGAAAAGGCCAAGTCTGACACAGGGCGGATCCTATAAACGTGGAATCTTAAATTATTACGAAAACTAGGGGAATGGTCAGTTTTATACAGCTTGGCTTCTAGCCCCGCCCCTAAAATGCCTCCATAATCACTAGGGTTCTCACTAATTTTTCTATCGAAAAAGTGAGCCGCATATGAACCCCTCAAAGAATAATGGAAAGATGGACGGCTCTTCAGCGAAAGACGCGTTACGCGACTCTCAGGACACCAGGGTCAGCGCCGAGCGAGCGGCCTACTCCCAGCTACAACAGTGGAACCGATTGCTGGAGCGGAAACTCGCCGAGCGCGCTCAGGAGTTGGGCCGTGCCCTAGTTGATGTCCGGTCCCTGGCGACAGCGCTCGATGCTGCGAAGCAGCGTGAACGCACGCAGCTGGCGACCGAGTTGCACGACTATCTGGCGCAGTTGCTCGTGCTCGGACATATGAAGATCGTACAGCTGAAGCGACTCCCTCTGCCTTCAACAGGCGATGCGATGATCCGAGAAGTCGATGACGTGTTGACCCAATCATTACAATATTGCCAGACTTTGATGGCCGAGTTGAGTCCACCTATCCTGCACGAACAAGGACTGGTCGCCGGGATTCGAGCGCTCGCTACA
>JAICVE010000170.1 GCA_025935475.1 Nitrospira sp.
AAGCGCGTCCAGTGTTTGTCCGGAGCTGGCGCCAGGACTCGAGGCGCCGAGGACCAGGGCCGTATTGAATCCATTGAAATGCGTCACCGGATCGGGGCCGCTCGTCGATTCGGTGCTCACCACCGTGTCGAGCGGAATCATGGCATGGCCTTGGCCCTGGCCTTGGCCCTGGCCGTTCGCTCGCACATAAATTTTGGAGATGTCCTGCGGCGCCGAGCGATATTGGGCTTCCGCTTCGGTTTGCACCCGATAGACTCGGCCAAATTTCACGAAGTCGTTGATGTAGAAATTCCCGAAGTAGGCTTGCATCGTATCGAAGACTTCCGAGATCGGGACCCCGAGGGCTTTGGCACGGTCGCGGTTGATCGTGGCGTACAGTCGCGGCGCGGTCACCCGAAAGCTGGTGCTGATGCCGCCGATCGCCGAGTCTTGCTTGGCCTTGGCCACGAACTCTCTGGTCACGGCCGCAAATTTCTTGAAATCGCCGCCGCTTGGATCCTGAATCTGGACGGAGAACCCTCCCGTGGCTCCGAGGCCACGGATCGAGGGAGGGTTGAAGGCCAATACGACCGCGTCGCGGTATTTCCCGAATTCCCGAAAGGCCCCTGCGATCAGCGCCTTCGCATGCAGTTGCGGGTCCTTCCGTTCATCCCAGGGCTTCAGCGGCACGAAGGTGGTCGCCATGTAGGTCCCGCGGGTATTGAAGACGAAATTCTGACCGACCAATGCATTCGTGCCGTAGACAGCCGGATTCGAGAGAAAAAATCCCTCGACGCTGTCCATCACGGCGAGCGTCCGTTTTTTCGAGGCACCATCAGGAAGCTGAGCGACCACGATGATGTAGCCCTGATCCTCGTCAGGCAGAAAGCCCGAGGGGGTGACCCGGAACAGCGCCAGCGCCACGAACGCGACCATGCCGAACAAGGCGAGCGAGAAGAGCGAGCGTGCAATGGTGTGACCGACGGCGCCGGCATAGCGCGTTTGGCCCCACACGAAGAATCGATTGAAGTATGCGAAAACTCCTTTTCTGGGAGCATGACGCGGTTTGAGAATCAAAGCACACAGCGCCGGGCTCAGCGTCAACGCCACGAAGCCGGAGATCATGACGGAGATCGCGATGGTAATCGCGAATTGCTTGTACAGTTGGCCGGTAATGCCGCCTAAGAATCCCACCGGGACAAAGACCGCGCAGAGGACGAGCACGATGGCAATCACCGGGCCGGTCACTTCCTCCATGGCCTTTTTGGCGGCTGCATTGGGCGACAGACCGTCTTCGATGTGACGCTCGACGTTCTCGACCACGACAATGGCGTCGTCCACCACGATGCCGATCGCCAGGATCATGCCGAACAATGTCAGCGTATTGATGGAGAAGCCCAGCGCGGACATGCCGGCAAATGTCCCGATGAGCGAGACGGGCACTGCCACGGCCGGAATCAGCGTGGCACGCCAGGACTGTAAGAAAAGATACACGACGAGGATGACCAGGATCATCGCATCGCGCAAGGTCTTGACGACCTCTTCAATGGAAACTTCGATAAATCGTGTCGTGTCATAGGGGACGTCGTACGAAACCCCCGGTGGAAAAGTCTTCGCCAATTCATCCATCCGCTGGCGGACTTGTTTGATGGTGTCGAGGGCGTTAAATCCCGGCGCCAGAAACGTCACGAGCAGGGCCGTGGGCTTGCCCCGATATCGTCCTTCCAGGTCGTACGATTGCGCGCCGAGTTCAATCCTGGCCACATCTTTCAAGCGGATCATGGAGCCGTTGGGCATGGCCCGGACGATCATCTCCTCGAAGTCCTTCACCTCGGTCAGGCGGCCCCGCGTGATGATCGGAATCGTGAGCTCGTTCTGTTGCGGCGTGGGCTCCCGCCCGATGAGCCCGGCAGGAAAGTCCCGGTTCTGTTCGCGGACGACGCTGACGATGTCGCTGGGAGTGAGATTGAGTTGCGCCATGCGCACCGAGTCGAGCACCACCCGCATGCTGTAGTTCTGCTGTCCGAAGATATAGGCGTCGCCCACGCCCGGAATACGCCTGATGTCGTCGACGAGACGGACCGTCGCGTAGTTGGCGAGAAAAAACGCATCGTACTTGGGATCTGTCGACTGCAAGATCAAGACGCCCAACAGGTCGGTCGAGAGTTTCTTCACCGTGACGCCCTGACGAATGACTTCCGGCGGGAGTTGCGGCTCGGCCAGCTTCTCCCGGTTCTGGGCCTGGACCTGTGCGATGTCGATGTTGGTGCTGATCTGAAACGTCAGGCGGAGGGTCATGTGGCCGTCATTGGTGCTGGTCGAGTCGTAGTAGAGGAGGTTGTCGATGCCCGGAATCTGCAGCTCGATGACACGGGCGACGGAATCGGCCACGGTCTCAGCGCTGGCACCGGGGTAATCGGCGTCGATCTGGACGACAGGAGGCGTGATCTGCGGGAACTGCGCGATGGGCAGGGTCACCATCGCCACGAGGCCGATCACCACGATCACGATCGAGAGGACCGAGGCAAAGATCGGCCGATCGATGAAAAACCGCGGGCTCATTTGGACGCTTCGGACGCTTCGTTCTTCTTTGGCCCTGAGGCTTGAGTCCCGGACGGTTCGACCTCAACCGGTACCGGCTTCACGGTCGAATCAGGGATGATGCGTTGCAGACTATCGACGACCACCTGTTCCCCGGAGGCCAAGCCTTCTTCGACGAGCCACTGGTTTCCTTGCCAGACGGTCGCCTTGACGTCTCGGATCTCCACCTTGTTGTCGGCACTCACGACATACACGATCGCGCCTTTCGGCCCTTGCAGCACGGCTCGTTGTGGAATGAGCATCACGCTGCTCCTCGAGACGCCATGAAAGCGAACCGTCACGAACTGACCGGGAATGATGATGCCGTCACGATTGGGGAACGTGACTCGTCCCGAGCGTTCGCCGGTGTCGCTGCGCAGCCCCACATCGAGCAAATCCAGCGTGCCTTCCTCCGCATACTTGCTGCCATTGAGAAAAATGAGCGTGCCCGTCAGTTTGTAGATGCCGGGGTGCTCGATCTTCTTGGCGGCAAGATCTTCCCGCCGCTTGATCAAAAACGCTTCCGGCGCATTGACGACGACATACATCGGATCAATCTGGTGGATGATCGTCAGCAAATCGGTCTGTGCGGAGACCAAGCGGCCTTCATAGACACGTGTTCGCTCGACCAATCCCGTAATCGGCGCCACGATGACCGTATTGTTGAGATCAAACTTGGCTTTGATCAAATCTCCCTTCGCGGTGTCCAGGGCTGCCTTCGCCGACAGTTCTTCCGCTATCGCATCGTCGTAGTCCTTTTGACTGACGGCGTGCTCTGCCAAGAGCGGCTTCACGCGCGCCAGGTTTTGCCTGGCCTGTACGAGGCGCGCCTCAGACTGGGACACTCGGCCCTTGGCACTGGCCGCCGCTGCGTGGAAGGGCACCTCATCGATCCGATAGAGCCGATCGCCTTTCTTGATCTCTCTCCCCTCCTGGAAGTACCGCTCTTGGATGATGCCCGTCACCTGCGATCGGATTTCCACGATTCGCGACGCTTCGGCTTGACCGATGAACTCCGGCTCGTCGGGGACTGACGTGGGTGTCACCGTCAGCACCCCGATTTCCGGTACCTGAGGGGAAGGCGAGGACTGGACTTCTCCTTTACAGCTCAGCAGGAACAGCGCGGCCCCCATCGTGAGGGCACACGCGATCTCAGGTAGGACCGTCTTCCCTTGTCGATTCATGGGCGCTTCTCACTCATGAGCCAGCGTGCTCACTCAGATGGGAATTTGGCATGTGAACGTCGTCATGTGGCGCACTCCTCTGCACGACCGACATGGTGTCGCGTTAGTTCATGGTGAGCACCATGCGAAACCGCGCCTTGCCGCTCAGCATCTGCTCGTAGCCTTTCGCGGCTTGTTCGAGCGGCACCGTCTCCACCATGGGACGAATCCCTGTGAGGGCGCAAAAGTTCAACGTGTCTTCGGAATCCCGGGCCGTCCCTGAGGGCCACCCTCGAATCGCACGGCGCGCCATGATGAGTTGAACGGGGGTCACGTTGATGGGATCGGCCGAGGCTCCGACCACGAGCAATTGCCCTCCCACCCCAAGCCCGTCGATGAGGGCCGACATGGCCTTACTGTCCGGAGCGGTGGCCAGAATGACGGATGCACCGCCAAGACTCGTGAGTTCTTTCGCGACGTCGACGGCACTGCTGTCGAGATATCGCACGGCCCCAAGCTTCAGCGCGAGGGGCTCTTTGTCCTGACCTCGGCCGATAGCCACCGTGTGAAATCCCATTTTGCTCGCGAACTGAATGCCGAGATGGCCGAGTCCGCCCAGACCCTGCACGGCCACCAGATCGCCCGCCCGTGCTCCACTGCGGCGCAAGCTATTGAACGTCGTGACCCCCGCACACAAAAGCGGTGCGGCTTCTGCTGGAGAGAGCAGGTCTGGAATCGCCGCTACCGCTTCCTGCCTTGCGATCATGTACTGGGCATACCCGCCGTCTTCCTGGAATCCGGTCACTTGGAAATATCGGCATCCCATGAAATCGCCCCGGCGACAAGATTCGCACTGACCACAATGGCCGCCATGCCAACCCACCCCCACCCGTTGGCCCTTCTTCCAGACTGAGACGCCCGCGCCAACCTCGTCGACCACTCCAGCGACCTCGTGGCCCGTGACACGCGGGTATTGCAGGCCGGGCCAATGGCCCTCTTTCACAAACACATCGCTATGACAGATGCCACAGGCTTGCACTCTGATGCGGATCTGGCTTTGCCCGGGCGCTGGGATCTCTCGCTTGATCGCTTCGAATGGCCCCCCTGGTGAGCGAATTTGCACTGCGATCATTTGCGGCATTTCGGCCTCCTTGGGTCATGGAATCATTATGGTCACGAGATTTGCGAGGGGTAGGATGGCTGACTTGTTGGCGTCTTTCACGATGGGCCGCCTCCAGTCACGGAATAATCAAGTATTGCACAACGTACGAGGCAACTGCCCCTGTCAATTTTGACAGTCCACCACAACATGAGCACTGTCTGTGTACATATCATTCTCCATGCACGGTGTTGCGACGAACTGTCGGCGCGCTGCCGAAGGGCCGGCAGATGCTGTGCTGTCTGACCCTGACAACGGCTGCGGATGTTTTACTAAATCCGCGTTCCATGATGGGTTTCCCCTTGATCTAGAATTGGTCGAGGAAGGAACGATCGTTGCCATACTGTGTGGGGAGAACGTGGGATCGCACAACGATGAGGAGGACGCCATGAGATGGCCACTGTTTACCTGGATTCTCGCAGGGGGGATTTTCGGGATGTTCTGGTTTGTGTATCTTTCGATCAAGCAACACGAGAAGCACTGGAAGCCGGTTGCCCAATACCGGCGTCGGAGCCATCGGCACCGAGAACGCACTATTGCAAACGCCTGATCGTTAGGAGGACAGTGTAAAGGCTCTCTGGAATGCGGCGCGTATGAACCCAGGTGAATTACAAAAATTTCCCTTGTTCGCCGGCCTCAAACACCGCGATCTGATGGACTATGCGGGGCGGCTTGAGCTGGATAAGGCGAGTTTCGGCGAGGCGCTCAAGACCCACAAATATTTCGATCGTGTCAGGGCCGATGTGTCCACAGGCCGTCAACATGGCGTGACGGGAACGCCGACGTTTTTTGTCAACGGCCATCGGCAGGATGGCAATGATGACGTACGGGCACTCACGAGCGCGATCCGGCAGGTGCTCAGTGTGTAAGGCATGACTGAGCTTAGGCATTCATCGAGATAGGGGCACCATCGCGTAGACGGATCACGGCATGCAACAGGCGCTGGACTTTCTCCTCCATCATATCGAGATCGTGCTGTTCCTGACCGTCCTCGCCGAGCAGATCGGCGTTCCCATTCCGGCCATTCCGTTACTGCTGGGCGCGGGAGCCGTCGCAGGCGATGGACAGGCGAGCCTGATCGTCCTCACCGCGCTCTCCGTCGCCGCATGCCTGCTCGGCGATATGGTGTGGTTTGAGCTCGGGCGTCATCGGGGGCGACAAACGCTCACCCTGTTGTGCAGAATTGCGCTTGAGCCCGACGCCTGTGTCAGACGCACGGAGAACTTCTTCCTGATCCATGGGATCCGAGCGCTGATCCTCGCCAAGTTCATCCCCGGATTGAGCACGCTCGCGCCGGCATTGGCCGGTCTCTTCAAAATCTCGATCGGACGATTCTTGCTGTTCAATGGCGCCGGCGCGCTCCTTTGGAGCTTTTGCTTCCTGCTCCTCGGCTATGTGTTCAGCGATCAGATCGGCTATGTGGCCGAACAAGCGGTGCAATTTGGAAAGACTGCGACGACGATCATC
>JAICVE010000376.1 GCA_025935475.1 Nitrospira sp.
CAGCGGCGTTAACGCTTTCGATCAGCGGTGAGCTTTTCCAAGACTTATACGTAGAGCTTGCTCCAATCCAAATGCTCGAGTGATGCTCATTTTGGATTCGACCTGTTTTCAACTCCTTCGAGTCCGGTATAGAAAATGCTGCTCATACAAAAGAACTTTGCTTGCTTGATCATGTAGATTCGGGCTTGAACTCCTAGGTCTTTCCTCGACCGATCATCGATGGCTGATCGGTGTTCTTCAGAACGCTGAGCGGAGAAATAGCTTCCGACACGTTAACTCAATCACCCACGATGGAAGACTTGGCCGCCCCCCCTTGCACTCCCCCTGAAGGAATAGGCTAATTGGGCAGAGCGGCTCAAGCTTGCCTCGCTAGATTTCCTCATTCATGGGACTGATTTGGCGGGTCTCTCCACCATTGTAGAGCGGCGCACAAGCCGCCTTTCACAACCTGTGGAATGGCGAGCTAATTAAAAAGCGATTAAGGCCTGCTTAGAAGTCCCTCACGTGTCTTCGATACATCTTAAAGCGATTGAGCCCCAACCGGCTGTACGGTTATCCTCAATCCCTGATGGGAAACGTCCAAGTTCTCAGTGGATGATTGCCCGGAGATGCGGCGGCTCCTTCGGGACATCTTGCACCCTATTCAGGAATCAGTGTGATAGGCGAAGCGGGTACTGGTGAGGATGCCGTACCGAGGCCAGGAGGTTGCGACCGGCTGTCGTTATCATCGATTTCCAATTGCCCACGATGAGCGGGATTGAGGCGACCAAACCGATCAAGCTTGAAAGTCCATCAACGGCTGTGATTGGTCTGACCGCCGGTGTCCCAGATGATACTGAAAAGGCAATGCTCAATATTGGCGCGGTGGCCGTTCTCGATAAAGCAGGCTTACTCCAAACTCCTCATCTAACAATCGTGGAAGCCGTCAACGGGCAAAACTTCTGCCCCGGTTAATTCCTACGAACAGTCCAGGAGTAGAACCTGTCAACATTGACAGGTGTAATCGGCCTTACGGGATCGGGCACTGTGAGCGCTGGCTATCTGGGTAACGCCTAGTGCCTTGCCTCGCCCGTGAGTCATATATTTTAGCTTCGTATGGTCCTCTCCATTTCTCATGAAGTCGCAGAGTTTATTGATTATGGTAACCGTCTTTTGCAACGTCTGAAGATGGATGGCAGGCATCTTTCTGAAATGGAAATGCGGATACTTTCAGAGCAACTTCGACAGCTCGGTGCTACTGTAAAAGAGCTCGACGGAACCAACTTGAGGGCCCCTAGCAAAGAGGCATCATAACACTACCCCCGAAGCAAGGAGGAAAGCATTATGGCTCGCTCTGCGCTACCGAATCCGGACAAGCTCGGTAGGCTCCTCCTCCGAATTGTGCGAAAGAAAAAGACCTGTGATCTCGACGAGCTCTTAGGGGAATGCACGTCTCATAGCTGGACGCAGGTCTTTCTTGAAGTGGACCGGCTTAGTCGCACAGGCGAACTGTGTTTGTCCTGCAAAAAGGCCGGCGAGTATATCGTATCGTTGCCTCGAGCTGCCTAGCTCTGGCGCTTCAGTCAGAATGTGGTCATCCGCAACGACCTTAGCCTGCCAACCGCTTCCTCGACGATGTTCAGGGGAGGCAATTTCATCTGTCAGACTGCGATCCCTTGTCGAGACGACAACGAACGGGTAATGCTCGAGCGAGCGGGAGCGCCCCGCAGCTTAGACCCGAGCACGTAGTCGCTAAATAGGACTTGTATCCCGCGAGGGCCACGGTAGTAGTTCTTCGTCCTGAAAATTATTACTAGGTTGTTCCACTGGATATATGTTCTAGACCATTTCGTCTAGAGTTACGCCTCCTTAAAAGTAATACGGTGAGATGTTCGCAATGATTTCGATAGAATGCCAAGCCTCTCGCTACCGTCACGGCTGTGACCCGCCCAGAAGAATCCAGGCTGCTTCTTCCTCTAAGCCTCGTCATGAACGCCCGATCTCTCCAGCTTCAACGAAATCCCTCATTCGATTAACGAGTTACAGCCATCTTTGTTGGATTCAGGCTTTCGATTTCCTTCAAAGGAAAGAAAGTGAGGAATGAAGTGCCTGCAACGACATTCACCACGACACTTAGTGAATTAAACCGGCTTTTCGGCCTCTACCAGAAAGCCTGGATGGAGTATGAAACCTATGTAAGACAATACAACAAAGAGCGTGGGCTGTAGCTCACATCACAACCTGTGCCGCCTCTAGCTAAATCATGCAGCGGAACAACAGCAGGTACGTCGTCACCTCGAAGAGAACAGCATCGTTCAAGTTGGCAAGGGAGCAGTAGCTTGACGAGTGTGCCTTACCCGTTGCATGAAGTCCGTGTAGCAGCCAGAACAATACGTGTGGGTGAGGGCGCTTCCCATGAGGGCGACTCCATATCTATGTTCATACGCTCGGCATGTGATCCATCGGTCAGATTCGCTAGTAAATGTCTTCCTTGCGCGAACCAGTCCGCATACACAACATATGGCGATGAGGACGGTTTCTGCTGGCGAACCCGCGTATTTGATGCCTGGGCGGAACGGCAGTCTTTGAGCCATAACTACCTCTAAAGTTAAGCGGAGATGATTCAGCATCGCGCTTGCGCTCTTAGAGGCTAGGTGGCGGATCAGTCTGCGAAGGACTGGCTGTATATCGATGATGGTCTTGGACGGGCATGCACCATCGGTTGAGCAAACTCCACGCCAATCGCGATTTCGCGTAGAATCATCACTTTTTCTCTCACAGCCCTAAATCCGTGTACATTCATGTTTGTTTTGCTGATCCCAGTGTATTCATCACCTACTAGGAGGGTCCCTAGTTTATGGCTCCAGCCGCTGCCCGCAATGCGATTCAAACTGACTATGGGCTGTAGGTACTTGTCTGACTCGCGGAGAGTTCTTTTAGGTTTGTGCGATCAGCGCCGTGTCGATGCGAGGTTGATGCTTCCTTCAGCCCTCACGGACAGGGATACCCATCAACCAACACAATAAGAATACCATCCCTGCTATGCACTGTCTTTACATCCATGGCTGTTAGACCGATGCTACCAGCCGACGATTCAGATGAGCACGGTTTAAGTCTGGCTTAATCCGCATTTAACTTCTATCGGTTATTTC
>JAICVE010000395.1 GCA_025935475.1 Nitrospira sp.
GGCTGAACACCTATGCCTAAAAATTAGGCAGTTTGCTCGAGAGATGCCTCAGATCCTGCATCGTCAGCATCAGAATGATCTTTGTTCACAGACTTATCCACAGAAAATGGGGATCGACAATTCGCATGCCGCCGTCAACCATTTACGAGGCGCGTGAGCGATGTATTTGTGGAATCAGTTGTCGAGGTGACCGTAGAAGAAAACAATGAAGCGTGCGAGGAAAGAGTGGGAGGAGGACGCACCTACCGAGAGTGATAGGTACGGTGGAGACCTTGGGAGGACTTTAGGCTTCCCAGTACAAGCTGGGCCTGCACACCATCCTCAGCGCTCGGTCCCCTGTTGAACCACATTCCCTCTGGGCGTTAACTCCTCCCACAGAATACACGATAGGCCTCTCGCGCCATACCGTCAAGAAAACTAATGTACCTTGCGCAGACCGGCATGATGCGACTCGTTTGATCGCATTACCCACGTCAAGCACTGTTCACCATTGCCTCTGGCCTTCTTTTGTGGTACCAAGACCCACGCTCACACCATCACGAGGTTGAATGTCGAAGAAGCCAACGTCCGCTCTTGGGTCCGCCTCCCGTCAGACAGTTCCGGAACCAGCCGTCCAAAAGAAAGCGCCGCCGCAGCAGCAGATCACCGCGGTGGAAATGGGTGCGCGGCAGCGGGAAATTTCCGTTTCGGAATTCTTCACCAAGAACCGGCATCTGCTCGGCTTCGACAACCCTCGCAAGGCGCTGCTCACCTGCGTCAAGGAAGCCGTTGATAACGCCCTGGATGCCTGTGAAGAAGCCGGCATCTTGCCGGATGTCAGCGTCAGATTGGAAGTGGTCTCGAACGGTGAACCGGTCGCGCCCAGCCAGGCCAGCAAATTCCGCATCACGGTCACCGATAATGGGCCCGGCATCATCCGCCAGCAGATTCCCCGGATTTTTGCCAAATTGCTCTATGGCTCAAAGTTCCACCGGATGCGGATGAGCCGTGGACAACAGGGGATCGGGATCTCCGCGGCTGGCATGTATGGCCAACTCACGACGGGCAAACCGGTCAAGATCATTTCCCGGACGAGCCCGAGAGCCGCTGCGCATTTTTTCGAAGTCCAGATCGATACCAAGAAAAACGAACCACTGGTGCATGAAAACAAGCAGATCGATTGGGAGCAGGCGCAAGGGACACAAGTGACGTTGGAGGTCGAAGGGAAATATCAGAAAGGGCGCGCGTCAGTCGACGAGTGGCTCGAACAAACGACCATTGCGAACCCCCACGTCCGGCTCGTGTATCACACGCCGGAAGGCGAGACGAAGGAATACCCCCGGACGTTTCACGAACTGCCGCCTTCCCCGCGGGAGATCAAACCGCACCCCTACGGCATCGAATTCGGGATGCTGCTCAGAATGTTGCAGGATACGAAAAGTCAGACCGTGTCAGGTTTCCTCGCCGGTGATTTCTGCCGGGTCTCTCCTCAATTGGCCACCGACATCTGCAAGGAAGCCAAGGTGTCCCCTCACTTCAAGCCTCGTGATCTCAAGGGCACTGCTGCGGAAACACTGTATCGGACGATTCAGAGCACCAAGATTATGGCGCCTCCGACAAATTGCCTTTCCCCCATCGGCGAAAAGGCGATTCTGTCCGGTCTCTACAAACAGATCAAAGGTGAGTTCTACACGGCCGTCAGCCGG
Source organism: Nitrospira sp. (assembly GCA_025935475.1). Taxonomy (GTDB): domain Bacteria; phylum Nitrospirota; class Nitrospiria; order Nitrospirales; family Nitrospiraceae; genus Nitrospira_C. The sequence continues at coordinate 1,686 of JAICVE010000395.1, forward strand.
CCGCCGGCCGTCTATCGGGGTAACCCATTCGTCATTGAAGCAGGCTTGGCGTTCGGCAATCGGCCGAGTGAACAGCCGAAGCCGGAACAACCCGCCGGTCCACGTGCAGAAGGGGAGGAAGAAGACGAGAACGCGGAACTCGCGAGGGTTATCCGATATGCGAACCGTGTCCCCCTCCTGTATCAGCAATCGGCCTGCGCAACGTTCAAGGCCGCGCTGAACACGACGTGGAAAAATTACGGCGTACCCCAATCACGCGGCGCCTTGCCCGCAGGACCGATGGTGATCTTTGTCCATATGGCCTCCGTTTGGGTGCCGTTCACCAGCGAATCAAAGGAAGCCATCGCGGATTACGACGAGATTCAAAAGGAAATCACCCTCGCGCTCCGCGAATGCGGCAGACGCCTCGGATTGTTCGTCCGACGCCGGGAACGGGCGGCCAGCGAGTACCGGCGGCGCAACATTTTCGAATTGTACATCGAGGAAGTCGTCGAAGCCTGCAACCGGCTCAAGGGGGGGAAGCTCGCCAAAGAGAAAGTCAAAATGCAGCTCCAGAAAATCGCCAGCTCACGCACCGGCGGGAGTAAAACCGATGAAGCGCTGGGTAAGACAGGTGGTGGTCCTGAAGGGTTGCCCCATTCCATCATCGTCACCGATGAAGGCGTCGAAGGCGAAGTGGCAGCAGCCTCTCAGGTCGAAGCGGCAGCGGAGACGGCCGGTTCAGAAGAGGCCAGCTCTCAGCAGCCAGCCCATAAGCCGACGAGACCTCGTCCGAGCCACACGACTGGGTCACATCGCAAGAGCGATCAGATGGCCTTGTTTGACAAGACCGCCGACGCCAAATCCGTAAAGAAGGGCGTGGACCGCTCAAAACCGAAGACGGCCCATCGCAAGAAATAGCCACGATGGCGACTAAACAGAAAAAAACGAGCGCAGTGGAAAAGAAACTCATCGGCATTGCCGACATTGTCGTGACGGCTGCAGAACGGTCGAAGGATCCCACATTTGCCATTCCGATACGCGCCTTGTCGAACGTCTCATTCAATCCCCGCAAGGGCATGATCGAGATGGGTCACAAGAAGCAGGCTCGATCGTTCTTCAACGTCGGAATGGCCAAGAAATTCATGCAGACCGTGTTGGTGGCGGACGCCCTGTCCGAACTGCAGCGCGCCGACCTCACGACGTCGCTTCGGGAAATTTATTACCGTACGAAGCACACGATTCAGGATTCGCACGAAAATACCTTCGATACCCAGGACGAATCGGATCCCGTGATCGAAGAC
>JAICVE010000127.1 GCA_025935475.1 Nitrospira sp.
CGTTTCCCTCGCAGAAGCTGTTTCGATATCTCGACGGCCTCTCAGGCGCTCCCTGGTCTTTACCAACTTCTCTGCTCGCGGAACTCGCTGAGAACTATTGTCGTCATCGATTCGATTTATTGGGTTCCGGTTGGATGGTCGTCCGACACGGCATTCGATGTAAAGGGATGGAGGGCCATCGATACCATGTCGGTTCGGCGGTGGACCCGGACGCCGAGGGAAACTGGCTTACTGCCTATATCAATCCGGCAAACCTGAAGGAGTCGCGTCGGATTTGGCGAATGATCCATCAAGGGTACGAGCCTATTGACTGGCAACGAGATTTCAAATCCGGATTCCGGTGGTCAGAGAGCGACTGGTACAAGCAGATCCCGTTTGTTCACACCGGACATAAGCCGGGTGTCGACATCAAAGTGCCGTGGGAACTCGCACGCATGCAACACCTGCCTATGCTGGCCTACGGGTTTGCCGTGACATCAACGTCGACGCAAGGTCTTGATGCACCTGAGGTCTATGCTAAGGAATTTCGCAATCAGATTCTAGATTTTATCGCGACCAATCCACCGCGATTTGGAGTGAACTGGGCTTGCACCATGGACGTCGCTATTCGTGCGGCGAACTGGTTGGTCAGCTATGATCTCTTCCATGCCTTTGGTGCACGGTTCGACGCAGAATTCGAGCGCGAGCTTATGCGAAGTATGTACCAGCATGGAGCACATATCATTGCCAATCTGGAATGGAACAACGAAGCCGTCGGCAATCACTATCTCGCGGACATCGTTGGCTTGCTATTCATCGCCGCCTACCTGCCTCGTGCTGCCGAAACCGACCTCTGGTTGGCATTTTCCGTTCAAGAACTCGTGAAAGAAGTCGGCCATCAGTTTACGCCGGATGGCGCAAATTTTGAGGCGTCGACCAGCTATCATAGATTATGCGCAGAAATGGTGGTGTACGCGACCGCGTTAGTCTTAGGTCTACAGTCGGAGAAACGCAGTGCGCTGATAGCGTACGACCATAGGAGGCATCGCGCACAACCCCTGTTACACCCTGCGCCGATACCGCTTTATAGCGGGGTGGGACAGTATGAATCTGCTCCATTCCCAGACTGGTACATTGAGCGGGTTGGTCTCATGGCACAGTTCACAAGCAATACGACAAGACCCGACGGACATATTGTGCAGATCGGTGACTGCGACAATGGCCGTTTTTTGAAGCTTCATCCTTCGTACGTACCGAATGACCCTCAGCTTCAAGAAGATCAGTTGAATCATAGCCATCTCGCGTCTGCCATCGGCGCCTTATTAGATGTTCCAACTGCCGAAAGCGGTGCCACGTGTGAGCATGTGGATTCGTTTGTTGTGCGGCGCCTTGCAAAAAAGTCTCGGTGTGGCGCTGGTACGAGTCCATCGCAGTCCCAATCCACGACAAGAGGAGAAGGGTCAGGCGAGTTCGCCGTAACGCCAGGTGATCTTCGGGAAGGATTGCACCTAGCAGCGTATCCGAGCTTCGGATTATTTATCTACAAATCTCCGCGAGTGTACTTAGCTATACGGTGTGGCCGCGGCGACATCAACCAAATTGGAAACCACGCGCATAATGACAATTTATCCTTTGAATTGGCGCTCGACGGGACATCGCTCATCACAGACCCCGGAACCTATGTGTACACTCCCTCGCCCGAAATGAGAAATCGGTTTAGATCCACGGCAATGCATAACACTCTGGTGATTGATGGGAGGGAGCAAAATGATTGGAGCGATGGGCGAGAAGGGTTATTTGTCCTTCGAGACAGATCCAAGCCTAGAGTGATTGCCTGTCAGTTAACTCATTTTGTAGGAGAACATTCCGGATTCGGCTCCCCCCACAGGCGTGAGGTAAGCATTACGCAAAGTGGCATTCACGCGTGCGATCACTGTGAAGCCGAAGGTATCAAAAAGGTACTGTTCCATGTATCGCCGTCGCTCAAGGTCTCTCTTGCCCGGAATAGTACCAGTGTAGATCTCATCAACGATTCGCATACCTATAGGCTATCAAGCGCTGACGGTGAATGGTCAATAGCAGATTCGTATTATTCTCATGGATATGGATCACTTACTCGAACACCTGTCATTACTCTGAAGACCGCATTACTCAGTGCCGAGTGGGCTATTGAAATATGAGCTTATCCTCTTCTTGAGCGTGATGCCACCGGCATCCGGCCACACATGAAGCGGAAAACTGTGATTATGGCTGCCGCCAACCATTGGCACTCTCCTTTCCAAGTAGGAAGTCATCATCTCGCCCGCGGCTTTGTGAATGCCGGTTGGGATGTCGCATTCGTCTCTGATCCGATCTCGCCATGGCATCTCGGAGCTCGGAACTTTCAGCAGCTGTGGCAGCGCTATCGCCTATATGCTCGTGGAGGAGAGCGGGATCTCGATGGACGTCTTTGGGCCTATGTCCCAGGGGCACTTGTGACGCCTCATAATAAGCCGATATTAAGGAATCGTTGGGTGTCCCGCCGATGGGCTCAGCTGGCCTGGCCCCCAGTTGGTCGTGTGATGCGCGAGGCCGGATTCGCGGACGCCGACCTTCTATACTGCGACAGTGCCGTGCCATTCAGTTGGCTGCGAAATGTCTCGCATCGAAAGGCGATTTATCGGATCGCTGACCACTATTCGGCCTTTGACAAATTCTCTCCGGCACTCGCTGAATTGGAGCTCGATTTGGCACAGTGGGTCGACGTGGTCGTCTATGCGGCTCAAACGTTGGAAGAACATGTGAAGGCAATGCACCCAAGAAATATGGCGCATCTGCCCAACGGGGTGAACTTCGACCATTTCGCTCGCACGCGAGATAAACAGCCATCCGAATATGACGCCATTCCGAAACCGATTGCGATCTATATCGGCGCAATGGACGTTTGGTTTGATTGGGAGTTGGTGAATTGTTCGGTGGCGCATCTGCCGGAAGTCTCATTTGTTCTTGTCGGTCCAGATCACCGAGCACGAAAGATGTTGAAACCTGCCAAGAATCTTTTCATTCTCGGGTCGAGGCCTTATGACGAGCTCCCGGGCTACCTCCAGCATGCGGACGTTGGGTTAATTCCCTTCGATGTCGCCAATCACCGGAATCTCGTGCGCAGCATTCACCCGCTTAAGTTGTATGAATATCTAGCCAGCGGATTGCCTGTCGTCTCGGTGGAGTGGGAAGAACTGCAGAATCTCAAAAGCCCCGCGACATTAACCAACAATCGTGAACACTTTGTTGCCGCGATTCGAGCGGCTATCGCACGGCCGCCAGACCAGAGCACGCTCCAGAGCTACGCTGCCGGCAAGGATTGGAGCCGAATCGTCCAACGCATGATCGATCTGGTCGGTCTCTCTTAGAGCGCGCAGCGAACGAGTCCGTTTGACGTGCTATTCATTCTTTATCGATGTTGAACATCGTTGTCGTCAGCGATTTTGCTCATGTTGAAGGCGGCAACAGCGCCGTCGCCCTCTCAAGTGCGATTGGCCTTGCAGACGCCGGACATCGGGTCACCCTCCTGTCGGCAGTCCCTCCGATCGATCCGGCGGTTCAAAAGAGCGTGTTTCGTGTCGTGTGCACGGGCCAACATGCAATTGCGGACGATCCGCAGCGAATGGGCGCGCTCGTGCAAGGTCTCTGGAACAGCAAAGCCGGTCGGGCAATGGGGGACGTTCTCGGCAACCTAGATCCTCATGAGACGGTGGTTCATGTCCACGGGTGGACAAAAGCGCTTTCTTCAAGCGTGATCAGAGCCGCCTTGTCGCGTAAGTTCAAAGTCATTTGCACACTTCACGACTACTTTTCAGCCTGCCCCAACGGAAGCTTTTTCAATTACGCCACCAATACCATTTGCGAACTCCAGCCGCTTTCCGGTTCGTGCATCGCCAGCCAGTGTGACCGGCGACACTACGGTCAGAAGTTATGGCGGGTGGTACGCCAAGTCGTGCAAAACCGCTTCGGTGGTCTCCCGAGTGAGATTCGCCACTTCATTGTCGTGTCACCGTTTAGCGAACGGATTCTCAAGCCGTTTTTATCTCCGGACTCACACATTTACCACGTGCAAAATCCTGTTCAGGCGTCTTATCAGGATCCTGTAAACGTCGAAGCCAATTCCGCATTTGTGATGGTCGGAAGAATCACCCAAGAGAAAGGTCCTCAGCTGTTTGCCGAGGCCGCAAGTCAGGTAGGCTGTGAAGCTGTATTCATAGGCGATGGAGACCAGCGAGCTGATGTGCTGCGCCGCTGTCCTACGGCCAAGATGCTGGGTTGGCTTTCGCGCGAAGAGGTCACCACACAACTGAAACATGCAAGAGCCTTGGTATTTCCTTCTCTCCTATATGAAACGGAAGGGCTCGCTGTCTCTGAGGCAGCAGCGCTCGGCATTCCAGCGATCGTGTCCGACGCATCGACAGCCCGCGCCTCCGTGTTGGATGGTGTCACTGGATTATGGTTCAAAGCCGGCGACAGTGGGGATCTGGCGAGAAAGATGCTGACTATCAGCGATTCCCAGCGTGCGTCGGTCATAGGCCGTGCAGCCCACGGCCAGTATTGGAAGCATCCCAGAACCCTTGACCGCCATATCAAGGAGCTTGAACGCACCTATGAAAAGGTGCTTGCGTGCTGATCACTGACCAAATGGTCAGCATTCTCATCCCTTCCTACAATCCGGGGTCTCTGTTTGCGACATTGCTCGAGAAATTGAGCCGCCAACAGCTCCGTCTCTTTGAGATCATTGTGGTCGACTCCTCTTCAACAGACGAGACGTTATCCATAGCGAAGTCTCATGGAGTGCGGACTCATGTCATTCCAAAGCGAGAATTCGATCACGGCGGGACTCGTACCGATATGGGCAAGTTGGCGAAAGGGGATGTCCTGGTGTATCTGACTCAGGACGCGCTTCCGTTGAATGAAGTAGCAGTGCCTGCGCTCGTCTCGAAACTTCTGGAAGACGAACGGATTGGCGCGGCCTTTGGTCGCCAGATTCCCCATCGGGACGCCACTCCCTTCGCGCAACATTTGAGAGCGTTCAATTATCCAGCCGTTTCGCATACTCGATCTATCGAGGATTGTGACCAATATGGTATGAAAACATTTTTCTGCTCCAACTCGTTTGCCGCGTACAAGCGAAAGGCACTAGAACGCGTGGGGTGGTTCAAGGCAGGCCTGTTGATGGGAGAGGACATGCACGCATGTGCCAAGATGTTGGTAGACGGATTCCGCATTGCGTATGTGGCCGATGCGGTCGTCTATCACTCTCACAACTATTCGATGCAGCAGGAATTCAAGCGATATTTCGATCTCGGCGCTTTTTTTAGCAAGGAACAGTGGATCCTTAATAGATATGGGAGTGCAAGTTCAGAAGGTTTGCGATTCGTACGGTCGGAGGTAGCCTTCCTCCGTGACAACGGTTTTACGCGCTCTATTCCCGTAAGCCTGCTACGCAACGCCGCCAAATGGGGAGGGTACCAGTTAGGACATTTGTATCCGTATTTGCCAAACTGGATCATTCGATGGGCGAGCATGCATTCGAAATAGCGCCTATCGTTGCAAGCGCACTTTCCGTCCGGTAAGCGAAATATTTTCATGCTCAAACGACACTCACAATTCTTGCAAAGCCTTCTCTTCCTGTTTGATCTTGCCGTGATCTGCGCGTGTTGGCTCCTCGCGTACTATCTTCGATTTCTCGAGGGACTTGCGCCGATTGATAAGGGCATTCCGCCTTTTGAGATCTACCTGTGGCTGTTGATTCCGATTCTCGTCGTATGGGGAATATCGTTTCGTACCTTCAACTTGTATCGTCCCCGCCGCATGGGATCACACCTAGCAGAATTTTTGGACATTGCTAAAGCCAATACGCTATCCGTTCTTGTCCTTGTCGCCTTCACCGCGTTTCATCGTCAGTTTGAATACTCCCGGCTTGTCTTTCTGTATTTTTGGGTGCTCAATCTCGTTGCGCTCGGTTTCTCCCGTATGGCCTTCCGAGAGGGCCTGCGGTTCATGCGCAAACAAGGGTTTAACCAGCGCCACGCTCTCGTGATCGGAGCAGGAAAACTCGGACAACGAGTGACACGGCTGATCGCGATCCATAGCGAATTTGGAATCAAGATACAGGGCTTTCTGACGCGCCATCCGAATAAGTTAGGGCAAACATATGAAGGAATAAGGGTCAGTGGTCTCTATTCAGACATAGAGAAATATGCGCCAGCGCTTGACATTGTGTTTGTGTGTTTGCCTCCTGATGAGGAGCAAGGCGCGGAGAAGATCCTGCAATTTCTCGCCACAACGACTATCGAGGTGAAGGTCATTCCTTCCATCTACGAATTCATCACCTTGCGTGCCGAAGCTGAGATGTTCGAGGGCCTGCCGGTCATCACCTTACAGGGCTCGCCTCTCTATGGATGGAACGTTGTCGTGAAGGCCATAACGGATTTTATCGGTGCGGCAGTAGCACTGACATTGACGGCCCCATTGATGCTCGTCATTGCGCTGGCCGTGAAGCTGACATCGCCAGGGCCTATTTTTTATCGGCAGGAACGAATGGGCGTGGACGGGAAGCCCTTTATGATGCTCAAATTTCGAACCATGCTGGTCGATCAACGCGGTGATACCGTCTTGCTCACTCCGAAGAATGATCCTCGGGTGACGAGCATTGGCCGCTTTCTCCGCAAGACGAGTCTGGATGAGTTGCCACAATTCTTTAACGTCATTAAGGGAGAGATGAGTATCGTCGGGCCGCGGCCTGAACGTTCATGGGTAGTCGAAGAGGTTCGGAAACAGATTCCGCTTTATATGCTGAAGCACAAAATGAAAGCCGGCATTACGGGATGGGCACAGGTGAATGGCTGGAGAGGCAATACATCGCTCGATAAACGGGTTGAGCATGACTTGTATTATATCGAACATTGGTCAGTGTGGTTTGACCTCAAAATCATGTGTCTCACTCTGTGGAGAGGATTCATTCATAAGCATGCGTATTAGCTTGTCACGCAATTGCCTCAAATTGAGAGTTCTCCATCTGTTTGAGAGCTACCTCATCGAATGAGAAGGATTGTTCTGCATTCCAGTTTTGACGGAGCACTTGGATGAAACGCAAAGCCATTATCCTTGCCGGCGGTTCCGGCACTCGTCTCCATCCCGCAACGCTGGCGATCAGTAAGCAGCTACTGCCGGTCTTCGACAAACCCATGATCTATTATCCTCTTAGCACACTGATGCTGGCAGGAATACGAGAGATCCTTGTTATTTCGACGCCACAAGACACGCCGCGTTTCCAGCAACTCCTTGGAAGTGGAGAGCAGTGGGGGCTGAGTCTGCAATATGCGGTTCAGCAATCGCCCGATGGACTGGCGCAAGCGTTCATCATTGGCGCGTCATTTATCGATGACGATCTGTCTGCTCTCGTGTTGGGCGACAACATCTTTTATGGTCATGATTTCCATCATCTGCTGCGCAATGCGATGGATCGGACGCAAGGCGCCAGTGTCTTCGCATATCACGTTCATGACCCCGAGCGATATGGGGTGGCTGAGTTCGATGCGAAGGGGAAACTGCTGTCTATAGAAGAAAAGCCTGTTCAGCCAAAATCCAACTATGTCGTCACCGGTCTGTATTTCTACGA
>JAICVE010000454.1 GCA_025935475.1 Nitrospira sp.
ATTCAGCGCAACGACAACGTACGGCACACCGACCTGGCGGGCCAGCAGAATATGCTCGCGCGTTTGCGGCATGGGACCGTCGGTGGCCGCGACGACCAAAATCGCCCCGTCCATCTGGGCGGCGCCGGTGATCATGTTCTTGATGTAGTCGGCGTGACCGGGGCAATCGACGTGGGCGTAGTGCCGCTTGGCAGTTTCGTATTCCACGTGCGCCACGGCGATCGTGATTCCGCGGGCTTTTTCTTCCGGCGCGTTGTCGATCGAATCGAAGCTCCGGAACTTCACCTTCGGATTATGCTTGGCCAGCGTCTGCGTGATGGCCGCCGTCAAAGTGGTCTTGCCGTGATCGATATGCCCGATCGTCCCCACATTGCAATGCGGCTTGCTGCGATCGAATTTTTCCTTCGCCATGTGTGTCTTCGCTCCTGATGGAATCTAGTGCGTAACTCTGCCTTGCGCCCGACTGGTGATTTCTTCCGCGACGCTCTTGGGAACTTCTTCGTACCGCCCGAAATGCATGGTGAACGCGCCGCGACCTTGCGTGCGCGAACGCAGCTCGGTAGCGTAGCCGAACATTTCCGAAAGCGGCACCATCGACTTGATGATGTGCGTGGAACCCAGAATCTCCGTGCCTTCCAGACGCCCACGCCGCGAGATCAGATCGCCGTTTACGGAACCCATGTACTCATCGGGAACCACGACTTCGACGCGCATCACCGGCTCCAGCAGAATGGGCTTGGCTTTCCGGGCAGCTTCCTTAAAGCAAATGGAGCTGCAAATCTTGAAGGCCATTTCGGATGAGTCGACATCGTGATAGTCGCCGTCGAATACGACGATCTTCACATTGGACATGGGATAACCCGCGAGCACACCATGCTCCAGCGCCTCCACTGCGCCCTTTTCCACTGCGGAGATAAACTCCTTGGGAATCGAGCCGCCGCGGATTTCGTTCACGAATTCGTATTCGCCGCTTTCGAGCGGCTCAACGCGCAGCTTCACGCGCGCATACTGTCCGCTGCCGCCGGTTTGCTTCTTGTGGGTGTAATCGTAGTCCGCGATGTTGCGGATAGTTTCGCGATAGGCGACCTGGGGTTTGCCGACATTGGCGCCGACGTTAAATTCGCGCTGCATGCGATCGACGATGATTTCCAAGTGCAGCTCGCCCATGCCGGCCAAAATCGTCTGGCCGGTGTCGGGATCGGTGGAAACCTTGAGCGTCGGATCTTCCTGCACCAGCTTGGCGATAGCCATGCCGAGCTTTTCCTGATCGGCTTTGGTTTTCGGCTCGATGGCGAGCTGAATGACGGGCGCCGGGAAGTCAATGGACTCGAGAATGACCGGATTCTTTTCGTCGCAGATGGTGTCGCCGGTTGAGACCGCTTTCAACCCGACAGCCGCACAGATATCGCCGGCCAAAACTTCGGTGATTTCTTCACGCTTATTGGCGTGCATCTTGACCAGACGTCCGATGCGCTCTTTGCGGCCCTTGGCCACGTTGAAGATCGAATCGCCCGTGCCGAGACGGCCCGAATAGACCCGGATGAAGGCCAACTGGCCGACAAACGAGTCGGTCATGATTTTGAACACCAGCGCGGAGAACGGCTCGCTATCGCTGGCGCTACGCTCGACCATCTTGGTCGGATCAGCCACCTCAGTACCCTGGACCGGAGGAACCTCAAGTGGGGACGGGAGGAAGTCTACGACCGCATCCAGCAGGTTTTGTACGCCTTTATTTTTGAAGGCTGACCCGCAGATGACCGGGAAAATCTTTTGCGCGATGGTGGCCTTGCGGATGCCTGCGCGGAGTTCATCGACCGTGATCGCCTGGCCCTCGACGAACTTAGTGAACAAGACATCGTCGGATTCAGAAACTGCCTCGACCAACTGGTCGTGATATTCCTTGGCCTGCTCGCGCATGTCCTCAGGAATCTCAACGTCGTCGTACTTGGCGCCCAGCGTCTCGTCCCGCCAGATGCGGGCGGTCATATTGACCAGATCCACGACGCCCTTGAAATTCTCTTCGCTACCGATGGGGAGCTGAATCGCGACCGGACGGCACTTCAGCCGGTCCACGATGGTTCCGACGGCGCGGTAGAAATCCGCACCCACGCGGTCCATCTTATTGATGAAGCAAATGCGCGGAACGCGGTATTTATCGGCCTGGCGCCAGACGGTTTCAGATTGCGGCTGCACGCCGGCGACTGCGTCGAATACTGCGACAGCTCCGTCCAGCACACGCAAGCTACGCTCGACTTCCGCGGTGAAATCCACGTGACCGGGCGTGTCGATGATGTTGATGGTGCAATCCTGCCATTCGCAGGTGGTGGCGGCGGAGGTGATGGTGATGCCCCGCTCCTGCTCCTGCTCTATCCAGTCCATGGTGGCGGCGCCCTCATGGACCTCACCGATTTTGTAGTTCTTGCCGGTGTAATAAAGGATGCGCTCGG
>JAICVE010000279.1 GCA_025935475.1 Nitrospira sp.
CGAATTGTATGTACTCGAGATTCCTACGGTCTGAGTGAACGCGAGAATGCCGTCATCAACGCCCGCCGCGCGCCGAGAAAGGACCTGACGCGATTTCTTCTTCCTTTTCTTGCTAGATACCTTGCTACAATCGAACCTCATCCCTCAATTCAACATACTCAAAGGAGGGTCCCACATGCCGACTTATATCATTCAGTCGCAATGGACAGAACAGGGTATTCGTAGCGTCAAAGAATCAGCAAAACGCCTCGACGTTGGAAAGAAGAAGCTGAAGGAGATGGGCGGGGAAATCAAAGCATTTTATCTCACTACGGGATCATACGATATGTTGGCCATTGTCGACGTGCCCAACGATGCGACGCTTGCAAAACACCTGCTATGGCTTGGCGCCCAAGGCAATCTCCGGACGCAGACGGTGAAGGCCTTTACCGAGGACGAGTTTCGTGGGATTGTCGGTGACCTGACGTAAACGTTTCCAAAGAAGAGGGACACCTGAGGACTCCGCTCCTTCCTGGATTCCAGTCGCAATAGCTCGGTAGAAAAAGGCAGAGATGGTTCCTTGCCGGAAGTAGCCTGTCCCCTTTCGTTGTTGTTGGAGCAGAACAGGCTACGTCTGACAAGAGGGTGTTCGCGTGTGGCTTTAGTATCCCAGTAGCAAGTTAGTGATTAGTCTCGCTTTATGTCCCTGGCAGCATCCCGTGCATCGTCCTTGGCATCTCGCTTGTCCTGCCGACATTCCCTATTACTTTTATCGTCTGCTTTCTTGCATTCTTGCTTCGCTTCCCTGGCTGCATCACGACCCTCTTGCCGCGTATCCCGCGCATCTCCTCGGTCATCTCGCCGGTCACCCCGATCATCTCTCCGTTCCTCACGACGCTCGGCGGCATAGGCCGGTACCGAAGTCCATTGCAGACCATCCGTGATCACCAGAGCAGACATAGCGAACACCGTCGCTCCCAAACCTACTCCCTGCACCCAATCAAAGTTCCGTCGCGTCATGATCACTCCTTTCGTGAAAGCCAGTGTGGGGCTGAAAGCCTAAGCGTTTGACATGTGCGAGTCAATAGACATGCAACTGATGGTGCGCTTGCCTGTGATCTCAGAATGAATGATGGTTCCCGGTGATGAAGAGTCAGCGGGACTGTCCTGCCGTTACCCAATGAATACGTTCAAAGGAGATACGGGCAATAAGATCCGGCCCGCCACGCGCCGAGAAATGGTTCCTGACAGCTTTTTGTACTTCTTCAACATGGCCGGAGCGCATGCGTCGTCCGCATGTGGAGCCATTGCCACAGCCACCATCCTGTGAGAAGTACTCCACCGGCGATGGCCAAAATATACGACCAGGTCGCCAGGTAGAGATCGAGGAGAACGGCGGGTGCATTATCCTGACCCACAGCGATCTGGGCGAGGACTAGGAAGCTACCGGCACTGAAGAGCAAGACAAGTGGGATGCTCGCACTCCACTTAATCCACTTGCACGTCACGCAGTCCATGGCGCCCTCCTTAGATCATCCTTTGAGAATGTGAAACGGAGTGTATTCTACTGCTTCTGAAAGATTTGATCCCGTACCTTACCTCGCACCCCGGTTGTCTAAGCGCTCCTGAACTGGTATTTCATTCAGGTCGGAAATGCAGTTAAACATTCGGGTGTCTACCATCTATTACTTCAAACTTGGCCTACTTGTGTTTTGGGGCGCATGGTACTTTATCGCCTTTAGCACGAACCTGTGCGAATGCTTCGAGCGTCTCCGTATCTTACCCAAATCATGGCCGTTCGCGTCTGGTAACCTTCGAAGCGTCACTCAGGCGGTGAAGACCTACTCTGCCTCTCGATGGCTACCTTGGCTGTTGTTCGCCGGTGTTCTGTGCTCCCAACTCTTAGTGATATTCTTGTTTGGCTGGGCCGTCATCTCGTCTGCGGCCGGATCTCTTGACTCGCAGGCCGTGAATGCTGCATTCACTGCTGGCCTAAGTCTCTGGGCCGCCTTTATGCTCGCGGATGAGATTTTCAAGCAGTATGACGCCGAGCATTCTCACGTGTTGTTTTTCATTGCCCAGCTCGTCACGTTCATATCGTTGTATGTGTTGCCTTCCTAGACCGTAGCGTGCGATACAGCCCCCTTTTCTGGTACTCTCCCGAAGAGAAACGTGCGGAAACGGTGAACACCAATCGTCATGGGGGCGGGGTTCGTGTTGGCTGTTGATAATCCGATTGTGTATTGAAGAATCTTGTTCAGCCCAGGAACGACCTATGTCATCGAGCATAGATCATTCACGTTCGCTAGCCTCTTACCGACCATTCTCTATGCTCATCATAGGAGTGAGTATCCTCGTCGCCGTCATGGGATGCGCCTCTACACAAGATCGTGAGCGCCGGGCGTTGTCCGACGAATTTGACAAATGGCTCGGGCAATATAAAGACACTCGGATCATAGAGAAAGGCCCGCCGGATCGCTGCGTCGCACAGGGTGGAGGAAGCGAGATCTGCGAGTGGCGGATCGATGGAAATACGGTGCGGTATCTTTACGACGCGAACGGCATTGCGCGACGTTGGAAATATATGGATCGCCAATTGGGAGAGATGAAGGGAGCCCAACATCCACCAACCGCTGCAGATCATATTCATGAATCAGAAGCGGCCATGTGGCAGACCATCAAGGACACGTTTGACGATATGCAGTTCACTCCCATGGGTGGTCGATGAGGGGGTGCTGTCCCGAACTCTAGAAAGGTCCCTAATTATCAGGAATCCCGCTGCATATGAAGGCTGATACACACAAATGAAACGTCAGTTCAAAGTAGGGGATCATGTGAGTTGGAACTCGGAAGCAGGCCGCGTCCGTGGAACAATCAAGAAAAAGGTCACGTCGCCGATGCGGTTCAAGAACTATGTGGTCCGTGCCTCAAGAAAAGAGCCGCAATACTTGATCAAAAGCGATAAGACCGATCACCTGGCCATGCACAAAGGTACGGCTCTCAAAAAGATCGCTAGTAAGAAGTGATGGTAGAAGTCTGTTAGGCCACTGAACCGAACCTCCGACACGTTCTTCTTTTTCACGGCTGATGACAACAACTTGCGTTTCCCTAGTCCGGGTTCTTCAGTCATCAAGATTTCTGGTTCGCCTCTAGCGGTTTCCCTGATAGCCAGCCAGTAGTCTCAGGCGTAGTCTCCAAGACAGCTCTCGTAAAGGACGGTACCACGCAGGCAACCGTAAATACTGCAAGCACTAGAGGAGGAAACCAATGAACACCATTGTTGGTCTGTTTGAAAATCGTGCTAAGGCACGACGGGCAAAGGGCGAACTCATTCGCGCTCATATCGCCAGTCCGAACATTGTTCTTTATGATCGTTCGACAGCCGACTCCTCAAGGGAATCAGAACAAAGCCTTTGGGAGTCTCTAAAGGATTCTTTGGGCTTCGCAGAAGACCGCAACTTCTATGAAGAAGGCATGCGCCGGGGGGGAACTGTGATCAGCGTTCGCATTAACGATGAACAAATGGATCAAGCTACGGAGATCCTGTCGAAACAGGGAGCTATTGAGCCGGCGATACCAGTGGGCCAAGAAAACCTTCAAGGCAGTCAGCGGGATGTCGGGAGGGGAACAGTTCGTGTGTATAAGCGAGCGGCTTGACGGGAGTCCCCGACACGACAACCGGGTGGTCAGGAGTCAACTAATCAGCACTAGTGCCGTCGTGCGGTGATGGGGCGGAGAGGCGAGGACGAGCCGGCCCGCCACGCCCGCGAAGGGGGCGCGGCAGCAAGGGAAGGTGCTAGCAGTGCATGCGACTATGAGCGCTTAAAATCAACTTCAAGGATACGTCAACTGTAATGAACACACAGAGGTGCCGATGAGCTTCAATATTGCTTTTGTTATGTTCGTTGGATTCGTAGCGACTGTTACAGGGTGCCAGTCAGACTCGGTACGTCTTCGTCATCCTCAAACGGGGCAGATAGCCCAGTGCGGGCCATATGGCAGCTATTCATCGCAGACTGCCGCAAAAGAACGTGAGCGATGTATCGTCGATTATCAGGAACAAGGCTATCAAAGGGTGACGCAGTAAGTTTCCAACGTATTAAGAAAAGACTCCGACCTGTTTTCCCACTCATTACAGTCAAAGAGCATTGGCCCGGCACGCGCCGCGAAATGGTGCCTGACACCGTTTGTTCGATCTGCAAGCACTTCGCAAAGTAGCCTGTCCCCTTTTGTTATCCCGCGACTAATGTAGGAATATGACCCTTACCCTTTATTTGGCTCGGGGATAGTCTTTGAATGCCTTGGCGACTCCCTTGTCGACCGATTCAAAGTTCTTCTCTAAGCTCTCTCCAACCGTTTCGGTAATCACGGCCTGCCACACCCGTTTCTTTTTCGACGAGTCAGCCAGATTCACTACCAAGGTGGCTTCCTGATACCTATCGGCATCCATCATGCCGAACAATAGATCTACCAGCAGGTCCGGGC